>NZ_JBFRJM010000009.1:0-3165 GCF_041468865.1 Vibrio sp. 10N.286.52.C3
AGCCTGGCGATGTCCTACTCTCACATGGGGAAGCCCCACACTACCATCGGCGCTATTGTGTTTCACTTCTGAGTTCGGCATGGAATCAGGTGGGTCCACAATGCTATGGTCGCCAAGCAAATTTTGCTTTTACTTTCAGCTTTTTTAAAAACTGAAGGCAAAATAATCTGGAAAACTGTATTTAAAAGTCTATCTCTTCAAACTCATTCAAGGTCTGGTCTTTCTTTGAGTCCACAAAACCCCTTGGGTGTTGTATGGTTAAGCCTCACGGGCAATTAGTACAGGTTAGCTCAATGCCTCGCAGCACTTACACACCCTGCCTATCAACGTCGTAGTCTACGACAACCCTTTAGGACACTTATAGTGCCAGGGAAAACTCATCTCAAGGCTCGCTTCCCGCTTAGATGCTTTCAGCGGTTATCGATTCCGAACTTAGCTACCGGGCAATGCCATTGGCATGACAACCCGAACACCAGAGGTTCGTCCACTCCGGTCCTCTCGTACTAGGAGCAGCCCCTTTCAATTTTCCAACGCCCACGGCAGATAGGGACCGAACTGTCTCACGACGTTCTAAACCCAGCTCGCGTACCACTTTAAATGGCGAACAGCCATACCCTTGGGACCGACTTCAGCCCCAGGATGTGATGAGCCGACATCGAGGTGCCAAACACCGCCGTCGATATGAACTCTTGGGCGGTATCAGCCTGTTATCCCCGGAGTACCTTTTATCCGTTGAGCGATGGCCCTTCCATTCAGAACCACCGGATCACTATGACCTGCTTTCGCACCTGCTCGAATTGTCATTCTCGCAGTCAAGCGGGCTTATGCCATTGCACTAACCACACGATGTCCAACCGTGTTTAGCCCACCTTCGTGCTCCTCCGTTACTCTTTGGGAGGAGACCGCCCCAGTCAAACTACCCACCAGGCACTGTCCGTAATCCCGATTCAGGGACCAACGTTAGAACATCAAAACTACAAGGGTGGTATTTCAAGGACGACTCCACCACATCTAGCGACGCGGTTTCATAGTCTCCCACCTATCCTACACATGTAGGTTCAATGTTCAGTGCCAAGCTGTAGTAAAGGTTCACGGGGTCTTTCCGTCTAGCCGCGGGTACACTGCATCTTCACAGCGATTTCAATTTCACTGAGTCTCGGGTGGAGACAGCGTGGCCATCATTACGCCATTCGTGCAGGTCGGAACTTACCCGACAAGGAATTTCGCTACCTTAGGACCGTTATAGTTACGGCCGCCGTTTACCGGGGCTTCGATCAAGAGCTTCGACCGAAGTCTAACCCCATCAATTAACCTTCCGGCACCGGGCAGGCGTCACACCGTATACGTCATCTTACGATTTTGCACAGTGCTGTGTTTTTAATAAACAGTTGCAGCCACCTGGTATCTGCGACTCTCGTCTGCTCCATCCGCAAGGGACTTCACTGATAAGAGCGTACCTTCTCCCGAAGTTACGGTACCATTTTGCCTAGTTCCTTCACCCGAGTTCTCTCAAGCGCCTTGGTATTCTCTACCCGACCACCTGTGTCGGTTTGGGGTACGATTCCTTACAATCTGAAGCTTAGAGGCTTTTCCTGGAAGCATGGCATCAATGACTTCACTACCGTAGTAGCTCGACATCGTATCTCAGCGTTAGTAGCGGTCCGGATTTACCTAAACCACCCGCCTACGTACTTGAACCTGGACAACCGTCGCCAGGCCCACCTAGCCTTCTCCGTCCCCCCATCGCAATTGTAAGAAGTACGGGAATATTAACCCGTTTCCCATCGACTACGCCTTTCGGCCTCGCCTTAGGAGTCGACTTACCCTGCCCCGATTAACGTTGGACAGGAACCCTTGGTCTTCCGGCGAGGGAGTTTTTCACTCCCTTTATCGTTACTCATGTCAGCATTCGCACTTCTGATACCTCCAGCAGCCCTTACAGACCACCTTCAACGGCTTACAGAACGCTCCCCTACCCCACATACCCTAAGGTACGTAGCCGCAGCTTCGGTGTATAGCTTAGCCCCGTTACATCTTCCGCGCAGGCCGACTCGACCAGTGAGCTATTACGCTTTCTTTAAATGATGGCTGCTTCTAAGCCAACATCCTGGCTGTCTGAGCCTTCCCACATCGTTTCCCACTTAGCTATACTTTGGGACCTTAGCTGGCGGTCTGGGTTGTTTCCCTCTCCACGACGGACGTTAGCACCCGCCGTGTGTCTCCCGGATAGTACTTACTGGTATTCGGAGTTTGCAAAGGGTTGGTAAGTCGGGATGACCCCCTAGCCTTAACAGTGCTCTACCCCCAGTAGTATTCGTCCGAGGCGCTACCTAAATAGCTTTCGGGGAGAACCAGCTATCTCCAGGTTTGATTGGCCTTTCACCCCTAGCCACAAGTCATCCGCTAATTTTTCAACATTAGTCGGTTCGGTCCTCCAGTTGATGTTACTCAACCTTCAACCTGCCCATGGCTAGATCACCTGGTTTCGGGTCTAATCCTAGCAACTGTACGCCCAGTTAAGACTCGGTTTCCCTACGGCTCCCCTAAACGGTTAACCTTGCTACTAAAATTAAGTCGCTGACCCATTATACAAAAGGTACGCAGTCACACCACGAAGGTGCTCCTACTGCTTGTACGTACACGGTTTCAGGTTCTATTTCACTCCCCTCACAGGGGTTCTTTTCGCCTTTCCCTCACGGTACTGGTTCACTATCGGTCAGTCAGTAGTATTTAGCCTTGGAGGATGGTCCCCCCATATTCAGACAGGATATCACGTGTCCCGCCCTACTCGTTTTCACTGATGATGAGATGTCGATTACGGGGCTATCACCCTTTATTGCGGCACTTTCCAGAGCCTTCATCTGTCTCATTAAAAGCTTAAGGGCTAATCCAATTTCGCTCGCCGCTACTTTCGGAATCTCGGTTGATTTCTCTTCCTCGGGGTACTTAGATGTTTCAGTTCCCCCGGTTTGCCTCCTGTTGCTATGTATTCACAACAGGATACTTACTTATGTAAGTGGGTTTCCCCATTCAGGAATCCCAGACTCAAAAGGTTATTACTACCTAATCTGGGCTTATCGCAAGTTATTACGCCTTTCATCGCCTCTGACTGCCAAGGCATCCACCGTGTACGCTTAGTCACTTAACCATACAACCCGAAAGGGT
>NZ_JBFRJM010000010.1:0-18284 GCF_041468865.1 Vibrio sp. 10N.286.52.C3
GCAATCACCGAAATACGCATTTTTGTGATTAATCCATACTACAGATCAATAACTAGCAAGGATTAGCATGAACAAATCATATGTAGCTTTACATGCCTACTTCTTAACCGTGAAGACAAACTGCATAAGTAGTTAAACGAACTCCTGTACAAATACACAATGCCGTTTCAAAACGGTAATCTCGAGTCTGTTACATTTAGATAGGTTATTAAAAACGCCATAAACTATCATAGATGACTATACTTCAATTAGATCAAATTACGCTTAGGGATAATGTATGTTTGGTGACTATTTAAAGGAATTGAGAGTCTCACTAGGTCTTACTCAGAGTGAGCTTGCTGTTAAGTTAAACCTTGCAAATGAAGAGTTTCGCTCTGTAGACGTGGTAACTCTCAGTCGTTGGGAACGAGGAAAAACCAAACCAACACTTGCAAAATGCCTAAGAATCTTGCGTTGTTTACAGGTTGACCTGAGTGACTTTTATGAATTAATACCTAATCCAAACGAAACAAAGCTACTAGACGAGATTGAACAACTTCGTTTTAATAACAGGGTAACGAAGCTTTCATCATTAAGTTATGAAGAGCCACAAGAGCCACAATCAACTTTAATTACTGAGATGCCACTTCTTTTGAAAGATGATGACAAGATACTATCTAGCCTTAAAATCTTTTACGAAACAGCCATCCATACACCGAAGGGTTTTTTCGACATTAATCTATATGACTACCAACAAAACAAACGAGCTATTTTAAAAAGATTTATAACAGAAAGCGGGCAGTTGGTAGGTCACTCAATTAGTTTTATATTCGAAAGTGACTATTTTGACAAAGTTACTCATTCAAAAATCATTGATATCGACCTGACAAAATCTGTCAGTTATAAAAATTCGACTAAGTTATCGGTTTGTAATTATAATCGTTACTCTTCTAATTTCCAGATATTTCGATGTATGTTAGTTTCTCAATTTATAAACCTAATTCACTATTCAAATGTTCAACGTTATTATTTCTTTAGTGCATGGCCTGAAATCGGACAAATTTTAGAGCAACTTGGATTTAAGAAAATAGCATTTGATATTGAGTCAGAAAAAGGAGGTTTTAAATTAGGCAACCGCTCATTCGAACATTGCTTATACGAAATTGATACAGCGACACTTCTTTCTCAACCCGAAATAATAACCCTCATAAAAACAACCCAGTGGGATAACCAATACTCAATCAAAAATCATTAGGCATAGCCAAACAGACTTTAAATTAAGATGCCTACCATCTTAAGTTTCTACACATAATAATACTTCGCCTTATGCAAAAGATTGGAGAAAACTACTGTGTTTGGCGAATACTTAAAAAAATATCGAATCGCGAATGAACTAACACAAAGTCAAGCAGCTACAAAGCTCAACTTACTCGGAGGAGATCTATCGAACATTGATACCGTTACACTTAGTCGATGGGAAAGAGGAACAACTAAACCAACTCTTAGCCGTAGTATTCGTGTTTTGCGAGAATTTACCAACGATCTTGAGCCTTATCTATCTAAAGTTAGTCATTTACAACATCAAGACCCTAGTTCTAAAAATAGAGTTGATCAATTCAATACTCTGATGGAAGAGAAATACCGTAGTTTAAATAACTTGATCGCCAGAGCAAATTATCAGTCAACATCGATGATCGAACACAATCCTGTTTGTGAATATCCGATTGGAAATTCTAATGATAGTGAGATTGTAAATTCTGTACTTGTTTTTCATGAGAAAACCTCTGATGAGAATATTAAGCATGGACTCTATAAAATCGATTTTTTAAAATATTGCAATGAAAAACGTTTCATTGCCTATAAATATGTCGACAGCGTCACAGGGGAGCTATTAGGACATAACATAGGCACTATATTCACGACTGAAGGTATGATCTCCGAAATTGAAACACTTTCTCAAAAGTCGATTGATGAAATAGATTTAAGAAAAACCGTTCCTTATAATAAAAGACGAAAATTAGCTTATTTTGCGGTGAGCCATCATTCGCTGTACGAGCGACCTTTTCGTCTACAATTAAATAGAGAATTCAGGTTTCTAGCAAAACACGCTAACATTACCGACTACTACACAACAGTTGCTATAAAGAGCTCAGCAGAAGTACTCGAAAAAATGGGATTTTCTGTTGTTTCGTACGAGAAAAAATCAACCAACGGTGCAATCAAAATTGGTAAACACTATTATTCTAAAGCTTTAATGCACATAAAAACAAGCCAGCTATTTACTCAACCCGAGTTCTTGAACTTGCTTACAGGCTGTCAAACCTGTTCAAACCCATGCTCAATTAGCTCTCAGTGTTGCTAAGCGGTCTCTTTCCGCGCACATTAACAGGAGTACCAATCCATCGAAAGATAGTTCTGATGGATGAACTCCTGCTTGCTTCAATCTTTCAAAACACAGCTCTACAGTTTTGACATTCGTATTCGATATTATTGAACCAATATACCTCATTATTTTCCCACTTAAATTATCAGTACAATCTATATACTATGTAATTAAGCGATTGAGTATTAAAGCATATGGTAAAAAGTTAGAATCTAATATGCTATGTTCGCTTGACTACATGTCAACCTCACGAACAATTACATCATCTACTTCATTGTTTAGTAATGTTACATAACTGCTCTGAGTCATGCCTCTTACAGCTTTCGTGTTTTGCATGCCATCCACATTCGTTAGACTTTTGTCAGAATAAATTGCTCGTATATCTCCATCGACTCGGCCTGAAAACGTGACATCATCAGCACTAATAGAAGCAATCGCTGAGGTTGCAAAAAATAAAAACGAACATAAAACGACCTTAATATTGACAAACGACTTCATAAACACCTCAAATGTAATTGGTTACATATGAGAGTTTAGCTTATTCGCAGGAAAAAAGAAGTCTAATGCCTACCAGCCACTCTTGCATCCGTGATGTTAGATTTGTAAACATTAATTTGTTCAGAAAAGTCCATTCATAACGATCATGATATAGCATGGATACGGCCACATCAATTCACCAGACTTATGCATATTATGCACTGGTTAGCGATTTGATGGCAGTTAAACCTTAGGGAGAGACCGAAGAGTAAAACGCTAATACATATCTTGCAAGTCTTCATAGTAGTTTAATGGTTTTACATTAAGAGAATTAAATTTTATCTAACTTCGTAATATTTAATACCTGAACCTAAGATCTGGTATGTAAACCATGATTCTTGGCAACACTTGATTATTCACATCAACGTAAGCTATGTAAGATCATAGATGAATAGTTAGACAGATTTAATCGAGTGCAAAAAAAAAGCATCACCATACCTTATAA
The DNA here is from genome assembly GCF_041468865.1 of Vibrio sp. 10N.286.52.C3. NCBI lineage: Bacteria > Pseudomonadati > Pseudomonadota > Gammaproteobacteria > Vibrionales > Vibrionaceae > Vibrio > Vibrio sp. 10N.286.52.C3. The sequence goes on from NZ_JBFRJM010000010.1 coordinate 3,345, forward strand.
GAAATAGGTCTAGTAATACTTTAATATTGATCAGGTTACCGGTAAGAGCTTATTCTAATACTTGGCCAGGAATGATCAAATCAGGATTTTCAATATCATTACTCTCAATGATCTCTTCTAAATCGAAGCCGAACTTTCTACGTAGTTCATATAACCAATCACCTTCTTGTACGACATAAGGTAATGTCGGCTTAACAGCAACTTCGGATATACTGTTAGACATAGTATCGAAGTCACAGTCCGTATCAGTTGGGTCAGATGTGCAATCCGGAGCTTTCGTAATTTCAAGTGACGAAGGGCGAGGTTCAACTTGGTCAGACTCAATCTTACGCTTGCTGTCATTGAAATAATAAGATAATCCAACCACGGCTTCTCGTTGATTTTGCCCAAAATCATCATTCAACGTTTGATTAAGTGCGATACTCGCACCCAAATATTCATTCAAAGCATACTCAGCAAGGTACTCTATTGTTGGATATTTATCTTCAAATCCGACTCCAACCTTTAAATCAATTTCTTCTCCATCATGTATACTATAAAGCAAACCTAAATCAGGTATGTACTCAGAATCATCTAATAATTTATAATGTTTGATACCTAGATTCAATTGAAGTCGGTTATATTGGTAGAGAAAATAAATAGATTGAGAATTCTCAAACATATCTCCATCAAAATTATAGCCATAGTTTGCCCCTACCCCCAAAATATGAGCAGTTGGCTTCTCAGCAACCGCTGCACCGCTGGTTAGTACTAGAAACATAAAAAAAATATTATTAATTAGTCGGTTCACAGGTTCACCTCATAAACAACATTAAACGACCCTTGGTAATTACCTGAACTGAGTGCATTTCCATCGACATCAAAACTAACATCGTATGCTACATCAACTTTGTTACTACCTTCTCCATTCACTGTAATCACTTCTGAATCAGGAAAAGATACGGTATTAAGTACTCCGTCTTGGACAATCACCTTGTCAGGGCTTTCGCAGCCAATGGCACACGTGATTGTGTAGGGTATCTTTTCTAGCGAGTTATCAATATTTGTAAGCTCATAGTCACCTGACGTAGGGCTAAATGTCATAATAACGCCTGTAGGTAAAGTCCCTAACAAGCTAACATCATACCTCGTTGTACCAGAGATCCTTTTTGTTGCAGTATCATACTGGGGTTCAATATTCCCGTCTCCAAGTACCGTTAATGATTCAAGGATCGCAGCTTGATAATCAATCGTGATAATTAACGTCTCCGGCACTCTGGTATAAGTCATCGTACCGGTTTGACTTGTAAAAAAGTAAGTGGGTGAAAGGTTAATTGATGCCGTAAAAGTTCCAGATCCAACAGGGGCTGCGAACACATCATTACTGATATTAGGCAAAGCGAAAGCAGGTCGATAAAACTTAAAAGGCTCTATTCGGCTTGTTGATGTGTAACCCATTCGCGACACACACAAAGTCGACTCTTGGCCCACTTTCGCACTCGAACCACTTATATTTGTAGCTGCACACTCATTGGCAACTCCCATTCCCACATTTGACCCGTAGTCTTTTGATGTGAAATAACTAGCCGAGCTACCCAAATTATACTCAACGCCTAACAACTCCAGGCTGGTGTTAAAACTTTCGCCTGTAGAATGATTAACAAAGCTAACGTTATTAACGGGTTGGTTATCCATCGTTGCGGGATACCACTCTGCCGTTGGTTGCTCTTGCGCTATCGTCCATGCAGATGGAGATATAGCTTCACTACCGAAATAACTATTTGGCGCCGCATTGTTCCAAACCACAGAGTTGTTTGCTGTAATCGTTCCGTATACATCTGCAGCATGGCTACTATCTAAAGCCGTGAATAATAGCGCTATACTAATTAGGCTATTTCTTTTTAATAGTGATATTTTTGTTATAACTGTAATCATGGTTGGCTACCTTAACGGATAACGAATCGACATTTTGCAGGCCTTCTGCTAATTTTATGGTTTTCTTTCGACCAGATAGTATTGTATTAGTTTGTTTACATTTGTTACTAACAGAATTCGGTTTACAGTTATCAAACTGTATGTAGAAAAATGTGTTACCATTATTTTCCACATAAACTTCTGAACCGTTATATTTAACTTTGTAGTCAACATTAGTATTTTTTGCAGGTACAATATAATAAGGAGCATAACCATAATTAATACCAATTATACTTTCTTTTTTATCTCCATCGATAACGCTAGGCATGAAAGTCACTTGATAAACTTTGTCCTTCTCTAAATCATCACAATTAACCTGACATAAATTCTTTACTGATACACGACGTCTTTCCCCCGGATTTAATATCAGTTTATTGGGTAATAGCGCAAGATCCCATAAAGGTAAATTATCTTTTGTTAGCTCTACCTTTTCTAACTCTCCGTTTTCAACCTTTACTTGGCTAACGTTACCTTTTATATATTCAGGTTCAGTTTTCGAACTAGTCAGAGTAAAAACTCCATTACCATCTTCTCCAGCTATAAGAAGCATTTTATCTATGCTAAATGCATGGCTAAAAGAGGTCGTCATTAATAGTATCGAAGTAAATATTACACGTTGCATAATTTTCTCTATGTTAGTTATAAGCATATGGCGTCATCTCCATATGAACTGCATAATTAATGAGTTCATCAACATACAGTTTGTTTGCCGTAGTTAGTTGCTCAGGAGACTTAGCGAATATATACAAATAACCGCCAAGCTTTTTGTTTATAATTTCAACACCTGAGTTGTTCAGTTTGTTCTGATAGTTCAATACAATATTACTATCCTTGTATTGCCCTAAGTAGTAATAATAAACACCATCAACTAGGGCTATCTGATAACCTTCACTATTTTCTTCGAATGATGGCATACAGAAGTTATTACCTAAATTCAAATTATTAACCGATGATAACTCCGGTATTACACATTGGTTTTCCTTAGATATAATTTTGTAAGGTTGTTTATCTTTCACCTTAAATTGATACACACCTTCAACAAGCTTGTCAGTAGAAACACAACCTCCACCGATACATTCAACTCCGTCTATTGGATTTCCATTTATATCACTAAACGTCGATATAAATGATTTCAACTCAGACAACGACGTATCCAAACGGATAACAGTTCCTGGATAACTAGTAGCCGACGTATAAGACTCACCATTGTTGTAAAAATCAGAGGCTTCCGTATCAAGCTTGAATTCATATTCATAGAACTCTTTTAATGGATATACCGTCAAAGCATCTCCACTAACATAAGCATTGCTTTGTTTTCCATTCTGCTCGGAGTTAACTACCGCCAAGAATTTTCCATCCGAAGACAGTTCCCCTGTATCATTATTCGAAATAAAATAAGAAGATGACTTTTCACTCGTAAACTCTATTCCTTGAGAAGTTACGATATTACTTGTACCAATATATGCAGAAACACTTGTATTGCTACTTGAATTGATATAGGTATAAGAGTTTGAGTCAATATATTTATTCTTATAATTTGCAGACAATGATAAATCGGCACTGCTTTGGTCTTCAGTAGAATCTTGATAATAAAGTCCCGCAGAGCTTGATACATTTAGATTGTTTCTGTTAATTAGACTACTTGAGACTGTATCTCTATGCGATAGCGCAACATCACCACTATCATCTATTTGTGCTTGTGTACTATGTGTGTATGTGTTTTCCTGGCCTATTGGAATAATTATTGAGGCCATAACACCATAATTTATATCGCTCGATTCACTTGCTGATAACTCTAAGTTCACCTTTGAGTCAAGTGGTAATGATGATATCTGCACGCCACTTCTTGCAGACCAACTTTCTGATTCATTATTATAACCATTACTAAAATCTTTATATTGGTTTTTTGTTAATATACCCGATATATATGATGATATATTTCTCGTTAAGTACTTGTTGTAATTTACTGATAATGACGTATAGTTCGAGTTACTGAATAAAAGTTGAGACAAACTAATATCTCCAATACTATTATCATTTTCACTATCAAATTTTGTGTAAGATACACTTAAGTTATAAATCCCCACATCAAAATTATAAAAACTAGATCCATCGTCAAATAATCCTGTTACTGCCGATATTCTGGACACTTCCCCTAAAGATAAGTGACCACCAACATAATTATAATTATCTTCCCCTGTAATAAACGAACCTGCACCCAGTGCAAAAAAATCCGTAACTTGATAGCTCAATTTCCCATTGGTGAACATTGGACTTTCATAATTATCATAAGCAAAGTTGATGGATTTCTGGTCAAAATCGTCCTCTAGTCCCGTATTCGTCAGGTCTCTTGATAAATAACCGGCTGTAATATGATAATCTAGTTCGCCGGTTTTAATCGACGAAGAGCTTGTATTGACTATCAACCTATCTTCTGTGTAAAACTCTTCACTGCCATCAAATATTCGAATTGTCGCAGTATAAGTACCAAATGGTAGCTCGTTATAGTCAAAGTATTCTTGCCCTGCATCCACATTACGACTTAATAGAACACGGCCTCTATCATCATTAATTTCTAGTCGACCAGCTCTTGAAATGTTCAAATATACTCGTCTAGAATTAGAAGATGATTTTTTTACTAGCTCTCTCGTCGATCCAATCGACAACATGTAACCAGAAGTTTTGCTGCCATTTTCTAAAAACTGAGTACTATTCCAAGGGCGTTCTTGGTATTTATACCCGACAGAGAAACGAGTATTACCACCAACATAGTTATACGATGAGTCATCCGAACTGAAACCATTGACATCACTAAAGTTTAGATCATTATGCAAATAGCCATACTTGCCAAAACCTGCATAATTTTCATGTTGATAAGAATAAGACGATGTATAATCAGTGTTGTCGCTATAAGAACCAGATAGATTCAAACCATGTGACATAATGATCGCGTTTTGATCGATCTCTTCTTTTACAAATTTTATTTCTGACTCTTCTATTATCTCAGTTAAGAATTGTGAGTTAACATGAATAATCAATGATTGGCTATCTGGCACATAAACAAAATCATATAAATCAGGTAGTAGACCACATTCACTTCGATAACCTTTACAATCTAGGCTCGATTCAACCCCATTTACCAGTGTTGTTGCCATCGCATCGCTAACATCTTTCTCAATACCAAGTTCATTCGCCAATGCTTGTGCTACAAGTTGTTTTTGTGAAGTGGGAATTCTTACTTCATCACCCGAGATGAAAGCTTCCGAATAGAATAATTTGTTGTTATCAGCCGAGAGAATTAGTGGCATTCTTATCAACTTCTCTTCAAACATATCTTCAAATCCATCTGGAATATTTGCGACGGATTTTGAACTATATATTATGGCCAAGAAAAATATGATAATTAAGTTTAAACCAAACCAAAGTCTAATAAACATTATAGTTGAAGCTCCACATTGAACGTAATACGACCATTGCAATCTAATGGCTCATCACTCGGTATATTTTTATTTGTCACTAATTCAAATTCATTGGTAGAGTTTTCATATTCAGTATTTTTAATATTATTAAATTCAAAGTTTGGTATATCTGAAATATCAGAGTAATGTTTTCTATCGATATAGAGATCGACAAAATCATCATACATAGTCTCACCGCTATCGTTGAAAACACATTTAGAAGTGAACTCTGATATGTTATAACTGTATTCAAACGAATCCCCAGAGCTTGTTGGTATATTCGTTCTAATATAAGAATAAAAACGCCCATTTAGAAAGGTTTCGTTCTCACCATCATACTTCAGTGCAATAAACTCATCAGATAAATCTACATTTATAGAATAGTCATACAAATTCGCTCTATTTATTTGTGTATTTACTGGAAATGAATAGCTTTCATAGCCAAAGCTATTGAAACTAAAAATAACAAGCAATAATAGAAAGAAATAATTTATATAGATATTCATTTTCATCAGCCTCGAAAAACAAGGCACTTAATTAATTAAGTGCCTATCAAATAATGAGATTTTTTCTTATGGCAAAGTTGCAATCATATCAACGTTAACGATAACTTCTGTACCAGCAATATCATCTGGAGTTGAGTGTGCTGTATCGTTAGCAACATACAGTTGAATCGTATCGCCTGCTGAAAGTTGAGTTGAAGCTAAGTAGTCAGCTGCAGTAAGTTCCGTCGCTGAAAGGTTATCGCCGACGACAATGTTAGGCTGTACTTCACCCATTGAAGCTGGAAGCACATTTACTTGTGATACCGTCCAGTTAGCTGGAGTTAAAGCCCCAAGCACAGCCCCCGTGTAGTCATGCGCTTCCAAAACAACTGCTTTAGTCGTTGCGAACGTACCGTCAGCGTTCACCTGTAACGTACCAACAAAAGAAGCAGGGTCTTCACTACCGCCCGCACCAGTAACAAGGATGTCACCGTTGGATACAAAACCAGGAACAAAGCCGCTGAATACTACAGAACCAATAGAGGTATCGCCAGGTGCAGAAAAAGCTGGAACAGATGTAATTGCAGATAGCAGTGTAATAAGTGTTAGTTTTTTCACTTTTATTTCCTTCGATATATTCATAATATGATTAGTTAGCCCCTTGCTAACTTCGGGTGTATGATATGCAATGAATAAACGTTTTGGTTAGCAAGTAAAGAAAAGTGACCTTCCGATATGCCTAGTGGATATTTGAGCAAGAAAACCATTCACCTAAAAAATAACCTAGGCATTTAATTCCTTAGGTTACTCATTCGCTAATTTAGTAACTGGTATTAGATCCCACCTTCGGTCTTATCTTATAAAAGTAGTTATTCACATGAACAACCCCACTTCAATATAAATACTAGAGACGTATAACAGTTTGAGTTTTAACTTATATCATTGCTAATAGCGCCAGCTGTCAACTAGGCACTCACCAGTGCCAGATACTAGCTCGTGCTAATTTAAAGTGATTTAGCCTTGTTAGAATACGCAAATAAATAATGGGCTGTGCTCTCTTTGCTTAATTCCCATAACATTCACTAATGAGTATTAAATACATGATGAGAATAAGTACATACGCACCTTTTCATAAATTATCCCTGTCAGTAGCGATATCATTGGCGCTGTTTGGGTGTGGTGCATCTAGCGACGAAGCGACTACTAACTCCAAACCCGAATCTCCAACATCAGGAGATACCCTTTACTATGCTCAGGATGTAATTCGTCAAAGCACTCCCACAAATACCTTTTTTGTTGATTTGTCGAATAATATGGAGTCATCTGATGATTCGTCAGTTACATTAACGACAGTTACGTCTTTGAATAATAGCTATGATTGTAATGTTGTATCCCAAAATGCCAATGGCTTCACCATTAGCGCTCAAAGTGCAAAAGTGTGCGACTACCGCTATCGAGTTGGCGCTGCGCTACCTTCTGACATCGCTATGAGCTCCCATAGTAACCATGGAGAGGCGCGTATTAGCGCTACTTCAGCAACATCAGGAGATGGTTTTGCTGAAGCGACAGTTCGTGCGGCTGTCGGTGAGTCAACTGAGCAACTTACACCGATTTCAGGACTAACCTCCTCTTTCACATCTGTACAAATAGATATCGCTAAAGAGCTTGGGAACGCGGGGTACTCTCTAGACACAAGCACATATGCATTAGCAACCACGGTTACATTGCCTAATGGTGATGCGACAAATTCAACTGCTATTGCAAACACATCAACTAATACGATTGATTACACCCCAGGAGATGGCATACCAAGCGGCGTAGAACGCATCCTATATAGCTATAGTGATGGTTCAAGTGTGTTAGCTGGTAGTATTGATATCGCGGTCTCAACAGACACAAACAGTGCACCAACAGCAGAATCTCGTAGGAAAATCAGTTATATAGATCCAGACTCTGGTGACGAGGTAGCTAAAATTCCTTATGGTAAACAATTAAGGTTCAATGTTGCGGATCTTATAAGTGACCCTGACGGTGATACTCTTCATCTCGTTGACATATACAGCTTTGGTGCAACCATCTTAATTCCAAACGATGCCAACAACGATGGTAATCTTTTCAATGATACTGAGTTTGATTTCACTAGTACCCAACCTGGAGAAACATCTGTGTCCTATGTTGTGTCTGATGGAAAAGGGGGCTATGCCACAGGAATTTTGCAAGGTTACGTCGGTAACCCATATGAGCCAATCGTCTCAGGGAATATCTACCTACCACCGTTGATGTACGCAGATGCTAAAGATGCTGAAATCATCGCCACACCTCAAGTTGGTAACGGTACTACCGCTTTAAATGGTATCACCACGGCTTCTCACGATTGGCACACTGCTAATCACTTGTGCCAAGCTAGAGGAGCACGATTGCCAACGGTGACAGAACTTCGAAGCCTATATGATGATGGCAATACTAGTGGCCGTTTGTTTACTAATCACAACTGGCCAATTGACGTTAGCTACTGGGCTAGTAACCAAGGAGCAAGTGGAACTAGCTATCATCATTCCGTAAACATGGCAGATAGAGTTGTTAGTACATATGATGCCAATTCGAGTGTTCGATTTGCTGCTTGCGTCGATGCAACACCTCTAGGGTATCCAGTTAAATTCCTTGGTGATGACATTGGTAATGATTATCTATTTGATACTCGTATCAATGCTCAAGTGACGTTTGGCTGTGGGTTTATTGTAGATTCTATCTCGCAGGTAGGAGGTGCTCATATTGGAGGCACTGGCGGAGCCAAACATACAATAAACGTTGCTGACATAGGTAGAGTTAGAGCTGTCTGGGGACCCACAGAGTTTGGGTCTGGAAACGATATGTCTCGACTCTTTCTATATAATAAATCTGGTGGCTTACTGTTAACCTGTGGTAGCAAATCTTACTCAGGTCACTATAGCGATGAATATACTCTAACCGCAGATGAGCAGTTAACAGGCTTTAGGGCCACAGGAGACAGCTACCTAAATGGATTAGAGCTTTGGGTTGATACCGAATAATCCTAAGACGCTAGCGTTAAACTAGTTATTCGTAACTAGTTTAACGCTAGACTGCACACTATTTATGTTTCAATTTAAACAATTTCAACTCAAACCTCACTATTACATCCAATCTAACTTTAGTCGAACTGGCAGGCATTAAACACTTGATACTAGGCTAGTATCTTGAGATGTTTAGCTTTCTATTTTGGTACATTAAGGCAGCAATGCCGTAACACTCTCGAGACGTTCTATAATATGAACACGTTTACCGCATTGAACTTTCATTGAATAAAAAGGATTTATCATGAACAAACTCGTCATTATCATCTTATGTGTACTGCTTCCGCCTGTTGGCGTGTTCTTCGCTCGCGGCGCCGGGAAAGATTTGGTGATTAATATCATTCTTACTTTCTTCTTCTGGGTTCCAGGAATGATCCATGGTCTGTGGGTAGCCACCCGCTAACCCTTATTAACAAATAGATACCGAATAAAATATCCATAAAAACAAGCTCCTAGCCATGAAGAGTTAAAAATAGGATGAAATGAAAGTACTTTTCCACTATCATCCTGTCGCCTAAACGTAAGCGATTGCTTTCACAGATTTCGCTGAGTTTAGGCTCCAACTACATAACACTTCAAATGGTGGGAGCCTTCAATGACACAACTTACGATTACTCGTCCTGACGACTGGCACGTTCATCTACGCGATGGCGAAGTATTAAAAGATACAGTTCGCGATATCAGCCGTTACAATGGTCGAGCGTTAATCATGCCAAATACGATCCCACCGGTAACCGATACCGAAATGGCTCTTGCTTACCGTGAACGCATCATGGCAGAGCAGCCAAGTGAACAATTCCAGCCTCTAATGGCACTTTACCTGACAGACAACACAACACCTGATGAAATTCGTAAAGCGAAAGAATCTGGCGCTGTTGTAGCAGCGAAGCTATACCCTGCTGGCGCAACAACAAACTCTGATTCAGGCGTAACTTCTGCTCAAAAGATTTACCACGTACTAGAAGCAATGCAGGAAGTTGGCATGCTACTTTTGGTACACGGTGAAGTAACGACTCACGATGTTGATATCTTTGACCGTGAGAAGCAGTTCCTGGACACAGTACTTGCACCGATTGTGAACGACTTCCCTAACCTGAAGATTGTTCTAGAGCACATCACAACTGCAGATGCTGCGACTTTCGTGAAGAACGCGAACGACAACGTTGCTGCGACTATCACCGCTCACCACCTGCTTTACAACCGCAACCACATGTTGGTTGGCGGCATTAAGCCACACTTCTACTGCCTTCCTATCCTAAAGCGCAACACGCACCAATTAGCGCTTATCGAAGCGGCAACAAGCGGCAGCAAGAAGTTCTTCTTGGGTACAGACTCTGCACCACACGCTAAAGGTGCAAAAGAGTCAGCGTGTGGTTGTGCAGGTTCTTACACAGCGCACGCTGCGGTTGAACTGTACGCTGAAGTATTCGATTTAGAAGGCAAGATTGAGAACCTAGAAGCATTCGCGAGCCACAATGGCCCAGACTTCTACGGCATGCCACGTAACTCAGATACAATTACGCTCGTTAAAGAAGAGTGGAATGTTGCTGAAACGATGCCTTTCGGTTCAGACATCGTTGTGCCAATCCGTGGCGGCGAGGCGATTGCTTGGTCTGTAAAATAAGCACTTGGGCTGTTAAATAAACACCCTCCATTTAGCGAAAAGGGTCACCATAGTAATTATGGTGACCCTTTTTTGTTTCGATGAAAGACTGTCTTATTCCCAGCAGTAATTTAACGATTACTTACCGCGAATTTTTCCGATAGCAGTCCAAATAGCAACGACAATCAATCCAGATAAAACCCCAATCACACCATTTAATAGCGTTGGTACCACCGCAGTCGCAATCGTATGCCCACTGAAGTCCATAATAATCGGTTCAATTAAGTGATGAATCGCAGGAACGTTGTGCACCACAATACCGCCGCCAACCAAGAACATCGCCGCAGTACCGACCACCGCAAGCGTCTTCATTAACTTGGGCGCAAACGCGACTAGCCCGTTACCCAATCGAGTTTTAATGCCACTGCCATTCGATGTTCGCTGGAGATAGAAACCTAAATCATCCAGCTTAACGATCCCTGCCACTAAGCCATAAACACCAATCGTCATCACAACCGCTATCAAACTCACCACAAGAATCTGAGTCACGATACTTGTACCCGTTACGGTACCCAGCGCAATTACAATGATTTCCGCAGATAAGATAAAGTCAGTCCGAATCGCGCCTGCTACCTTTCTCTTCTCATACTCTTCAACAGATTCACCCGAGCTGCTTTCCTCATCTTTCTCTTCGTGTTGATGAGCATGAGGAAAAAGCTTTTCTAAGATTTTCTCTGCCCCTTCAAAACAAAGAAACAGACCACCAATCACCAGTAGTGGCATGATCAACCAAGGAATGAATGCACTGATCAATAGTGCTGCCGGAACCAAAATCAGCTTGTTTTTAAATGAGCCTTTGGCGACCGCCCATACCACTGGGATTTCTCTTTCAGCAGAAACACCGGATACCTGCTGGGCGTTAAGGGCTAAATCGTCACCTAATACGCCTGCGGTTTTTTTAGCGGCTACCTTAGACATCAATGCGACATCATCCAACACGGTTGCAATGTCATCTAGCAGTGTTAGTAAACTTGCTCCAGCCATTTTGTTGTCTCTTTATAAAGAATTGAACCATCAATAAAATGTAACACCATCAATTCACTCATCAAAGTTATGAGTCTGTAAAAAATAAAGTCACAAGTTGTGTTTTCTATTGCTGTCTCTGTTAGACAGGAATAATCTGTCTTAATCTTTCACGAACATAAAAGAAAAAGTATTGATGAAAAGTGAATCTACCTACCCGATTGGTAAGCCAGGGCAAAAATGGCAACAAGCAGAACGTGAAGCATGGTTAGCTCAACGAACGGTTAAGCGTGAATACCAGCAAGAAGTTGTACCAAAGATTAAAGCACTGGCAGACCGCTTTGACATCGAACAATACGGCGCACTGAGCTACGACGAAGCTCGCTTCCCACTCTTCGCTATCAAGAGCAAAAACTGGGACGAGTCAAAGCCGACGATTCTGGTGACAGGTGGTGTTCACGGTTACGAAACCAGTGGCGTGCATGGCGCGATCAAATTCGCTGCGACTCAAGCAGAAAAATACACGGCGCACTTCAACATTGTTGTCGCACCTTGTGTGAGCCCTTGGGGCTACGAAGTGATCAACCGCTGGAATCCAAATGCTGTTGATCCAAACCGCTCTTTCTACGACGGTACGCCAGCAGAAGAATCAGCAAACCTACGAGCTCTAGTAGCGTCTCTGCCAGAAGTATTGGTTCACGTTGACCTGCATGAGACGACTGACTCTGATGAAACTGAATTCCGACCTGCACTCGCAGCTCGTGATGGCATTGAGTACATCGAAGGTATGATCCCAGACGGTTTCTACACTGTTGGCGATACTGAAAACCCACAACCTGAATTCCAAGCTGCTGTCATCGCTTCAGTTGAAAAAGTAACCCACATTGCGCCTGCGGATGACGAAGGCAAGATCATTGGTTCAGACGTCACTCAACACGGCGTGATCAACTACCCAATGAAGAAGCTTGGCTTATGTGGCGGCGTGACTGACTGTAAGTACGGTACAACCACAGAGGTTTACCCAGACAGTGACAAAGTAACAGACGAAGAGTGTAATGATGCTCAAGTTGCTGCTGTTGTTGGTGCTTTGGATTACGTTATTCAGCACGAATTGAACGCGTAAGCGTAAACCCGCTCATGGCTAGAACCGGGCACCTAGACTAATAACTAAGAGCCAAGAACTAAAAGAGCCACAAATGACTACTCACTTGTGGCTCTTTTTTGTTTCTCTTTCGCTGATGTCTTCTACGGCATAAAAAAGCTCCCTTGCACGCGGTGCAAGGGAGCTTTGAATCTGCTGATTAGAGTAAGTTCCTATCTAGAGGTACTTACTTAGTGGCCGGAGTAACCGTTTCTTGCCCTTTACCGACTTCTGTCAGTAGGCCTTTCAACAAGCTCACACAACCAATCAAAAGAATGATCGTAAACGGCAGTGCTGCAATAATCGTAATAGATTGCAGAGCTTGGATTGATTGAGTACCACCAATCCACAGCATCACCATCGCGATAGCACCTGAGATAACCGCCCAAACGACTTTCTGTTTCACTGGCACTTCTAATTTACCACCCGCCGTCATGCCATCGATAACGATAGAACCTGAGTCCAACGTTGTAACGAAGAACACGATGATCAGCGCGACTGCGAGAACAGACAGAATGCTACCGAACGAGTAAGCATCTAGCATGTAAAACAAGCTTAGAGATACGTCTGTAATGCCTTGGTCGAGGCCAAGTTGCCCCACATGGTTAATTACTTGCTCGATAGCTACGCCACCGAAGATCGACATCCAAGCCGACGTTACCAATGTTGGGATAATCAGTACGCAAAGTAGGAACTCACGAACCGTACGGCCCTTAGAAATACGCGCTACGAACATACCGAAGAATGGTGCATACGCAACCCACCATGCCCAGTAGAACACAGTCCAGCCATGCAGCCATGTTGTGTCTTCACGACCCGCACTTTGGCTCAAAGCTACGATATTTTTCACATAGCCCGTTGCCGCCGTTGCCATTGAATCAAGCACAGTTGTGAAATTCAATACAGCGATAAGACCAAGGAATATGAATGCAATAACCATGTTCAGGTTACTTAGGAACTTAACACCACCGTCCATGCCACGCATAACAGAGATGATCGCCAAGCCCATAATCAAAACGATAATTGATTGCTGAAGGAAGATGTTGTTTTCCAAGCCGAACACGTGGCTAATACCACTTGCTGCTTGTGTACCACCTAAGCCCAATGAAGTCGCAAGGCCAAACAGAGTAACCAGTACGGTTAGTACATCGATTACATCACCAGTTTTGCCCCACACACGCTCACCCAGAATTGGGTAAAACACAGAACGCATTGATAGCGGTAAGCCTTTGTTATAAACAAAGTACGCCAGACAAAGCGCCGTCATGCCATAGATAGCCCATGCATGAAAACCCCAGTGGAATACGGTTGCGCCTAGCGCCAGTTCACGACCAGCGGCTGTGAAAGGTTCTGCGTCTAATGGCGTTCCGAACCAGTTAGTGAAGAACGCAGTTGGCTCTGCAACACCCCAGAAGATAAGTCCAATACCCATACCTGCTGCGAATAACATCGCAATCCAAGATGACATTGAATAGTCCGCCGTCGCGTCTTCGCCACCTAAACGGATTTTACCCAACGGTGAAAAAGCAAGAACAACAGCAAACGCTAGCATGATGTTAGCTCCCCACATAAACAGGAAGTCAAACTTTGATAGAACAGCACCCTTAATAGAATCAATTGCAGCTTTAGCATCTGCAGGAGGAAGAGCAAGAAGAGTGATGATGAAGAGAAGAGATAAGCCAACTGAGGCTACGAAAACTGTGTTATGGACATCCATGCCCCATTTACTGACGTTGTCTTGACCAACTTGATAGTCAGTAGAATCAATACTGTACTTTTTTGATTTAAAACTCATAAATTATGATGTTCGCATATCCGATTCAACGAATATAAGGACGCTCTCCATATCCAACTACTACTTGATTGGCTCGCCGCATCGCCTAAATAAAAGGCAATAAAAATCACAATAGTTAGTGATAAATGGACTTACTGGCTCAATCCCAAGGCGCACATTATAGCACAGCTCAAAGCATTTTGACTGATTTTTAGCTCAATAGTCACCCAAACCACCGTTGATAGTGATAGTTAACCCAATAAAAACAGAATAAAACAAAAGAATAAAAACCTTCAAATACAACAATTTAAATTAAAATGACGCACCGTAAAATCACATCCAAACTTTTTACAGATAATTTTAATAATCACCCAATTTACTTATAGCTCTAATAAAAAAGGTTCATCGCGG
>NZ_JBFRJM010000011.1:0-60304 GCF_041468865.1 Vibrio sp. 10N.286.52.C3
GTATCTCGTATCTCGTATCTTTTTAGAGCTTACGTAATCCTGTCAGTGCTTTTTCAAGTCTTGCTTCCATTGGTGCAGAGATATCCATCTTCTCTTCGCTACCTGGGTGCGTGAACTTAATGTTTGCTGCGTGTAGGAACAAACGGTCCAGACCAACCTTCCCCGTGTAAGCATCAAAACGACGATCACCGTAGCGATCATCCCAAGCAATTGGGTGACCAGTATATTGAGTGTGCACACGGATTTGGTGTGTACGCCCCGTAATTGGACTTGCTTGAACTAACGTCGCATCTTTGAATTTTTCTAAAACTCTAAAACGCGTCTCAGAGGCTTTACCGTTCGGGTTCACACGAACAATACTGTTCACTTCGTTTTTCAATAATGGAGCGTTAACAACCTTACAGCTGTTCTTCCACTCGCCCATGACTAAAGCGAAGTAATATTTTTGAACCGTTTTTTCACGGAACTGTGCTTGAAGATGTCTTAGCGCCGAGCGCTTCTTAGCAACAAGCAAAATGCCAGATGTATCTCTATCGATACGATGCACTAACTCTAGAAAACGAGCATCAGGACGAAGTGCACGCAATGCTTCGATTGCGCCAAACTTCAGCCCACTGCCACCATGAACAGCAGTACCCGAAGGTTTGTTAAGAATCAGCATGTGATCATCTTCATAGATAATGCACTGTTCTAATTCTGAAACCTTGTTGAGTTTCGTGCTTGGCACGTTTTCTTCGGTTTTCTCTTCAATCGTGACTGGCGGGATACGAACTAAATCACCAGCTTTTAGTTTGTACTCAGCCTTAATGCGTTTTTTATTTACGCGGACTTCGCCTTTACGCACGATTCGGTAAATCATGCTTTTCGGGATGTTTTTTAATTGGTTGCGTAAGAAGTTATCAATACGCTGACCAGCCATATCTTCGTCAATGTCGACAAATTGGACTTGGGTTCTAATTTCGCTCATTGGGCTATTGTATCACTGTCACTTTTGATAATTGAGATTTTCTTAGCTCGATTCCGAACTTATTTATCCATAATCCCTACCGATCTATCCTCAAATGCTCGTTGAAGTTCTATATTTCTTTGATTCTTCGAACAAAAAAGCACCAAGATTCCTGCAAATTAAAATATCAATTGATAAATTATTTATAGACAGTGAGTTAGAGCTATCAAAACCCAAACAAAAACTGTTTTTTTTACAGCATTCCGACAAAGCAGATTGCTGTGTTTACCGACCGCTGCTATAGTTCACAGCTGCTATCAGTGGTTTGACTATTATTTAAACAGCTAACCATTCATAAGCAAGTAAATGAGTAGATAACTCAGATTAGACAGTGCTGCAATCGGCGTAAGACACGGTCAACTGAGTTCCTTATCGCTCTACTCACGTACGCTCATGTTGAGTATTCACCGCCACATCGCGGATCATAGGCTAACTCCCTATGATGACTGACGTGCCCCAGAGCATCCCTCTCCAGCCGGGAGGCTGCACCGATAAAGCCATGGGATCTGGCACCATGAGAAACGAAATAAAGCGATAAGAACAATGATGAAAATAAGAAAAGACAATGAGAATTTCTAAATGAAAAGAATGTTAATTAACGCAACTCAAAAAGAAGAGTTGCGTGTCGCTTTGGTTGATGGCCAGCGACTGTTCGATCTAGATATCGAAAGTCCAGGTCACGAGTCAAAAAAAGCGAATATCTACAAAGGACGTATTACCCGTATTGAGCCAAGCCTAGAAGCGGCATTTGTTGATTACGGCGCAGAACGTCACGGTTTCCTCCCTCTTAAAGAAATTGCCCGCGAATACTTCCCTGAAGGTTATACATACCAAGGCCGTCCTAGCATTAAAGAAGTGCTAAAAGAAGGCCAAGAAGTAATCGTACAAGTAGAGAAAGAAGAACGTGGTAGCAAAGGTGCTGCACTGACAACTTTCATCTCTTTGGCGGGTAGCTACTTAGTTCTTATGCCTAATAACCCTCGTGCTGGCGGTATTTCTCGTCGTATCGAAGGTGATGAGCGCACTCAACTGAAAGCAGCATTAAGCACTCTTGAGCTTCCTCAAGGTATGGGCTTGATCGTGCGTACAGCAGGTGTTGGCAAAAGTGCAGAAGAGTTAGAGTGGGACCTGAATGTTCTATTGAATCACTGGGGCGCTATCAAGCAAGCTTCTGATTCAAATGCAGCACCTTTCCTAATTCACCAAGAAAGTAACGTTATCGTTCGCGCGATTCGTGACTACCTACGTCGTGACATCGGCGAGATTCTGATCGACAGCAACACTATTTTTGAACGTGCACAAGCGCACATTCAATTAATACGCCCAGATTTCATGAATCGCGTTAAGAAGTACGATGGTGAAGTACCACTATTCAGCCATTACCAGATTGAAAGCCAGATCGAATCTGCTTTCCAACGTGAAGTTCGTCTTCCATCTGGTGGTTCTATCGTAATCGACCCAACAGAAGCTCTAACTTCTATCGATATCAACTCTGCTCGTGCAACAAAGGGCGGCGATATCGAAGAAACAGCGCTAAACACTAACCTAGAAGCAGCGGATGAAATTGCACGTCAATTACGTCTACGTGACCTAGGTGGTCTTGTTGTAATCGACTTTATCGATATGACCCCGGTTCGCCACCAACGCGAAGTAGAAAGCCGTCTACGTGATGCCGTTCGTTTAGATCGCGCACGTGTTCAGATTGGTCGTATTTCTCGCTTTGGTCTTCTAGAGATGTCTCGTCAACGTTTGAGCCCATCACTAGCAGAAGCAAGCCACCACATTTGTCCTCGTTGTACAGGTACTGGTGTTGTTCGTGATAACGAATCTCTAGCACTTTCTGTTCTACGTTTGATTGAAGAAGAAGCTCTAAAAGACAACACAGCACAAGTACTTGCTGTTGTGCCTGTTCCAATCGCTTCTTACCTTCTGAACGAAAAACGTCGCTCAGTAAACCACATCGAGAAGAACCAAAAAGTTAAGATCACTGTTGTTCCTAACTCAGACATGGAAACGCCGCATTTTGAGGTTATCCGTGTTCGTGAAGGTGAAGAGTTCGATCTACTATCTTACTTGCTGCCTAACAAGCTAGAAGCTCTAAAAGAAGCGGAAAGCAAAGAGCCTGCTGAACAGACTATTCGTCCTAAGAAGATCGAAGAACCTGCTCTGAAAGGCTTCGCAGCTCCTGCTCAATCAGCACCAACTCCTGCTCCAGCACCTAAAGCTGTAGAAGAGAAGAAAGCTGAACCAGCAGCGACTCAAGAACCAGGCCTAATTGGTCGTTTCTTCAAAGCTATCGGTAGCTTCTTATTTGGCTCTTCAACTCAAGAAGAGAAAAAAGAAGAAGAGAAGAAAGAAGAAGAAAAACCTAAAAACAATCGTAACAACGGCAACCGTCAACGCCGTGATCGTAACGATAACCGTCGTCGTAACCAACGTGGTGAGCGTGGCGAACAGCGTAACGACCGTGGTGAACGTGGTGACAATCGTAACGAAAACCGTGACAACAAACGCCGCCGTAAGCCAGCTCGTGATGAGAAGCCTGAAGAGCAAAAAGAAGCAGCTCCACAGCAAACTCGTCAGCCTCGCAAGCCTAAGCAAGACCGTCGCAACAAGCCACGTGATGAGCAGAAGCAACGCGAAGAGCAAGCACCATCTAAATTAGCAGAAGAAGGTCTACAGCTAGCAGCAGAAGCACAAGCTGGTAAACCGGAAGCGCCTAAGGCTAAACCTGAAGCGAAAGCAGCTAAGATTAAAGAGCGTCGTCAGCGTCGTAAACTGAACAAGCAAGTTCGTGTTAAAGACCAACAAGCTCAAGCTGAAGATAACGCTTCAAAAGAGCAGGTTGCTGCTAAAGAACTATCTGTTTCAAAAGAACAGTCAGTAGCTCAAGAGCAAAAAGTTGCGGAACAAATAGAAGCAACTCAAGCGAATGCAGAGCAAACTGAACAGGAAGAGCCGAAACAACGTCGTAACCGTCGTTCTCCACGTCACCTACGTGCAAGTGGTCAACGTCGTCGTCGCGGTCGTGATCGTCGCCCTAACCCATTCCGCCTACGTAAAGGTGGTGTAGCTTCTCCAGAGATGGCTATGGGTAAAGTGATGCCTCGCTTCATTCCAAAACCTCACCACAAGCAGGCAAAGCCTGAAGTGGCTGAAGTTCAAGTAGCAGCTGAAGCTCAAACATCTGTTCAAGAGCAGAATGTTGCTCTAGAGACGGCACCACAAAGCAACGTAGCAATGACTGGCGGCTTCGCATGTCCAGAGCTTGCAATGGGTAAAGTTATCATCCGTCGTGAAGATGCTGCTGTTGAAGCTCAAGTAGCTGAGACTCCTGCTGTAGTTGAAGCTCCTGCAGTCGTTGAAGAAGCACCAGTGGTTGTTGAAACCGCGAAAGTTGAAGCTCCAGTGATTGCAGAAGCGACGAAAGTTGAAGCGCCTGTTGTAGCAGAAGCTGTGCAAGCAGAAGCAACACCAGTTGTTGAAGCTGAAGCGCCTAAAGCTGAAAGTGCAAAAGTTGAAGAAGCACCTGTTGTTAAAGCAGAAGCTCCTAAAGCGGCACCAAAGGCAGCTGTTGCTAAGAAGCAAGCCGGTTCACCAATGACTAAAGCTCCTGGTCCTCAAGAGATCAAAGAGATTGAAGTGATTGCAGCTCCGTACCGCACTGAACGTTTTGTATCAAAAGGTGCAGGCAGTCAGGCAGCGTCGAACAAAGCTGGCGCGGCGATGACTAAGCCAAACTACTAGTGATTACTGATAGGTAATCGCGAGTAAATAGAATCAAAGGCTGCTTATTAAAGCAGCCTTTTTCATATCTACTAATCGAATAAAAATTAACAGATATATTACTCAAAGTTAGGTTCAACCTTGAACTTAATCACATTTTTGGGTAGCATTCGCGCACTTATCTTTTCGACACTTCGCTATTGCCGCTCTTTTCCATCACTGTTTGGCTACGCAATACACCCGTGTCGGTAAATCCATCTTAAGCATAGCTGAGCAAACATGTTCGAATTCCCACAATTTTCAAAGCACTCTGTAAAGAATGACGTGCTTTCAGGTCTTACAGTAGCCCTGGCTCTGGTACCTGAAGCTGTAGCATTCGCCTTTGTTGCTGGCGTTGACCCAATGGTTGGTCTTTATGCAGCATTCATCGTAGGTTTAATTACTTCTGTCTTCGGCGGTCGTCCAGGTATGATTTCTGGAGCAACTGGCGCAATGGCTGTTGTAATGGTGAGCCTAGTAGCAACCCATGGCGTTCAATACCTATTTGCGGCAGTTATGCTAGCCGGCCTTCTGCAAATTGCAGCGGGTGTATTTAAGCTAGGTAAATTCATCCGTATTGTTCCGCACCCAGTAATGATTGGTTTCGTGAACGGTTTGGCAATTGTTATCTTCCTAGCACAGCTTGGACAATTTAAGGCACCAGACGTAACAGGTGCGCTAACTTGGTTACCAAGCGGTCAAATGACGCTGATGTTAGGCCTTGTAGCACTGACTATGGCTATCATCCACTTCCTACCTAAACTAACAACAGCGGTACCATCGTCATTGGTTGCTATTGTTACGGTAACGGCTTTGGTTGTTGGCCTTGATCTAGAAACTCGTACTGTTGTTGATTTCTTACGCACTATGTCTGGTGACGAAGCAGCAACACTAGCGGGCTCTCTACCGACATTCTCTATTCCAGCCGTACCATTTAGCCTAGAAACGCTATACATCATCCTGCCTTACGCAGTGATTCTGGCAGCGATTGGTCTAATCGAATCACTGCTGACACTGACAGTACTAGACGAAATGACAAACACTCGTGGTCAATCTAACCGTGAATGTGTTGGTCAAGGTATGGCTAACGTAACGTGTTCTGTATTCGGTGCGATGGGTGGTTGTGCGATGATCGGTCAATCGATGATCAACGTAAACTCAGGTGGTCGTGGTCGTCTTTCAGGTATCGTCGCCGCAGTTGCACTACTGATGTTCATCCTGTTCGGTTCTGCACTGATTGAAATGATTCCTCTAGCAGCACTTGTGGGCGTAATGTTCATGGTTGTTATCGGCACATTTGAATGGGCAACCTTCAAGCTTGCGCGTCGCGTTCCTAAACAAGACTTCTTCGTTATCGTTCTTGTTACCGTAGTAACAGTACTGACTGATCTTGCTGTGGCAGTAGGTGTTGGTGTTGTCGCTTCTGCGCTAATGTTTGCTTGGCAACATGCTAAACACATCTACGCAGATACATCAGTAAACGCTGAAGGCTCAAAAGAGTACAAAGTTAACGGCCCAATCTTCTTTGGTTCAACGGCTAACTTCCTAGAGTTGTTTGACGCATACAACGATCCACAAGATGTAATCGTTG
Organism: Vibrio sp. 10N.286.52.C3; assembly: GCF_041468865.1. Classification (NCBI taxonomy): domain Bacteria; kingdom Pseudomonadati; phylum Pseudomonadota; class Gammaproteobacteria; order Vibrionales; family Vibrionaceae; genus Vibrio; species Vibrio sp. 10N.286.52.C3. The sequence goes on from NZ_JBFRJM010000011.1 coordinate 6,363, forward strand.
ATTTCGCAAACTCACGCGTGACTGACCACTCTGCAATTGAAGCGATCGACACGATTGCTGACCGTTACGCGGCGCTAGGTAAAACACTTCACCTTCGCCACCTAAGCCAAGACTGTGTTGCTATGCTGCACAAAGCAGGTAGCTTAGTTGAAGCGAACGTTGCAGAAGACCCAATCTACAAAGTAATGTCTAAGTAATCTTAGCTGTAGCTTTAAGTTAGATTTAGAGAGGCCGACATTCAATGTCGGCCTTTTTTATACCTATCGGTCAGCCCTTACGCTGATAACAAAACGACGTACATTGTTCCTACACTACATCGAACGCAGTATCGCTTCGCTAGACTCTTCGATTAAATCCAACACCAATTCAAAACCATTTCCCTCACCATAATACGGATCGGGGATCTCTTGATATTGTGACTCTCCAAAGCTCAAAAATAATGCGAGCTTGTATTGGAGGTGAACTGGGCATTGGCTCATTAAGTCGTCTAAATTCGCCCTATCGGCCGCGAGTATCAGGTCAAATTCTTCGAAGTCATTATCTACCACTTTACGAGAAGTAATCCCCTTAAAGCTGTAGCCTCGCTTCTCTCCTGCAGATTTGGATCGCGAGTCTGGCGGGTTGCCTTGATGAAAACCAATCGTCCCCGCAGAGTCGACCACAACATCAATATCCAGCTGTTGCGCTTTCTTCCTTAGCACCGCTTCACCTGTTGGCGAGCGGCAAATATTCCCCATACAAACTACGAGTATCTTTTTCATCCCTAATCACCTGTTCTTCCGATGGTTTTTGCTATCGTTAAGTTAGGCTATGATAGACGCAATCACAACTTAAAAGGATTTGTTATGTCGACTGAAGACAACAAAGAACAACGCCACAAAGCAAGACAACAGAAAGTAAAAGAACAAGTCGATGCACGTGTCGCTGCAGCACAAGAAGTAAAAGGCCTATTGCTGGTCATCACGGGTAACGGTAAAGGTAAATCAACATCCGGTTTTGGTACGATTACACGTGCAGTTGGTCATGGTAAGAAATGCGCCGTTGCTCAGTTTGTTAAAGGTACCTGGGATAACGGCGAAAAAAACGTTCTGCAAAAGCTTGATGTCGAGTTCCAAGTCATGGGCACAGGCTTTACTTGGGAAACTCAGAACAAAGCGCAAGATATTGAAGCTGCGCAGCGTGTATGGAAAGAGTGCCAACGCATGCTGGCTGATGAGTCGATCGATGTGATTCTGTTTGATGAACTGACTTACATGGTTAGCTACGGTTACATCGAACTCGATGAAGTGGTTGAGGCGTTGAATAACCGCCCGAAGATGCAGTCTGTCATCATTACAGGTCGTGGCGCGCACCGTACTCTTACTGAGATAGCAGATACAGTATCTGAAGTTCGCAATGTGAAACACGCTTTTGAATCTGGTGTTAAAGCGCTACAAGGCGTTGACTGGTAATCACCTTCAACCAGAGATCCCCGACTCGGTCATTCTTCCCTCTCGAGGATGACGACCACTAGGCCGTTACGCTCTTGAACAAAGGACGACGGCCTATCGTCATTCCCTAGAGCGAGGGACGAGTTTCATAGGGAATCTCTCTTGAGTATTATCGAGCCAAAAATAAAAAGCGCCATTCCTACAACAGGAGTGGCGCTTTGTTCATTTTTAAATGAGATGAAGACTAGTTAAACAAACCTTTTAGTAGACCGTTTACTGCGTCTCTTGTTTTCTCATCTTTGATCTTGTCACCGTACTTTTCGTCTAACTTTTCTAAACCACGATCAATTTCTTTCTGTGCTTTCTGTTTCAATACATCATCAAAAACAAGTGCAAATTTCGGGGCTGCCCACTGACCTGTTACCTTAATTGGGATAGTCACATCTTTCAGGTCGTCGATGCTCTTACCGCCCTGACCTTCAAGTGAACCCACAATTGATGTACGCACAAGGAAGTCGACCGTTTCATTGATGAAGTTTGCTTTACCTTGACCTGTCACACGTAACAGTGGCGACTGTGCTGATAAGTCGTTAGTTGAAACCCAACCTTTATCCACTTTCAGCGTCGCTTTCATTGCACTGAAGTCCGTTTTTTGAGCTTCATTTGTGCTTTCAACTTTCTCGCCCTTGATCTTAGCGTAGTTTTCTCGAATCAGTTGAGCTACGTTGATGCCGTTAACTGCACCATCTTCAAAGTTAATCGCGATAGTACCGACTAGGTTTTTCTTGATACCCGTCGGAGTTAGACTCTTACCTTTCACGTTGACATCAATATTACCGGTACCTTCCAGCATATCGTTATCTGCAACATCAACCAGTAACGGTTGTACTTTCACGCCTTTGATTTTCTTCTTAGCCGTGTAAGTCGCTGGTGTTTTACGAGCGTCTAACTTTGCAGTAGCAGAAATAGAACCTTGGTAAAGATTCGAGGTGAATGAGGTTAGCTCTGCGATACCACGGTTAACCGAAAATGCGGTTTTAACATTCTGCATCTTCGCGTTGTTCGCCTTGAACTTATCAATCGTGATGTCACCTTTCACGTCTAACGTTTTCAGAGCCGACAGATCAGGTTCCACTTCTTTAGCTGGATCTGAACTACCAGAACTTGACGTTGAACCACCAGCAGAACCAGAAGGCGCTGTGCTCGCTGTTTCTGTTGTATTGCCTAAGCCTAAGAATTCATCTAAATCAATATTCGGGCTATGAAGAGAGAAACGAACCTTTGGTATTTCAGATAGGATTACGTCTGCTTTACCGTCTAATGCAATAGCGTTAGCTTGTAGCTTCTCTAACACAAAGCTCAGGTGGCTCTTGTTAAGATCGAAGCTTAAGTCAGACAGCATGTCGACTTTCATTGGAGACTGAGGAAGCGTGTCGCCTTTGAATGTTGAGTCTAACGTTAACTTGTTCAGCGTTACTTTTGAAATCGCGCTATCAACAGTAAGTTCACCGCCACCTTTAAGATCAAGGTCAAGGCCAGCTGCATTACCGATTACAGCGTAAGTCAGTTGGTTTACCTTATCGAACTCAAACGTATTCAAGCCAATTTTTGCTGACTCAATCGACGTCGCTGGATCATTGAACTTAGCGTTTAAGTCGATATTACGAAGTGCGTAACTTGCAAAGCCTTCAGCTAATTTGAATTCTGCACTGCCTTGTGCAGAGAACTTCTGTTGATTGTTCTCACCAGAAGCCGCAAATGTCGCGGTTGTCCATGTATCAACGGCAAACTCAGAAAGATTCAAAGACACATCGTATAGCTTAGTGAATGAACCCGCTTGCTTGTCGTCCATTTCAAACAATGCGTTTGATACAGTTACGCCTGCAAGGTTGATCGTCCAACCCGATGCGTCTGTGGTAGTTTGCTCTTGAGGGGCAGGCGCTGATTCAGAACTTGTGCCTGCTGCAGGCTCAGATTCTTGAGGCGCTGACGCTTGCGTTAGTGCATCAATGTTCTTGCGACCATCTTTAAGCGTTTCTAAATAGAATTCTGCACCATCTAGAGTAATGTTGCCGATCTCTAGTTGGTTGCTAAATAGCGGAGTAACCGAAACGTCAACGCCAACGGTATCAACCTTAAATAGGTTAGGTTGCGTAAAACCTTCAGGGTTGCGTAATTCAGTTTGACCAAGTTCAAAGCCAATGGATGGGAAGAATTGCCAGCTGATATCACCCTCGATCACTAGCTCTAGGCCTGTGTGTTTTTGGGCTTGTTCGACAATTAATGGCTTAAATTGGTTGGGATTCACTAACAGCACTAGTGCCAGAATTGCTGCAACGACAACAAACACTGGTACAGCTATGAAAATGAGTAGTTTCTTCATCCGCATATTCCTTGCTTAGATTCCAAAAGAAAGTGGCACTATAAAAGTGCCACTGATTCGGTAAAAAATAAAGCTAAGTGAGTCACTTAGGCAAAATTTTATTCGATTAAGACTTCAACAACTTCGCAATGTGCGCTTTTAGCACATCAATCGCAATACGGTTTTTACCACCACGAGGAACGATGATGTCTGCATGTTGTTTTGAAGGCTCGATAAACTGCATGAACATTGGACGTACTGTTTCTTGGTATTGCTTAAGTACAGTGTCCATTGTACGACCACGCTCTTCCACATCACGCTTAACACGGCGTAATAGACAGATGTCTAATGGTGTATCCATAAACACACTTGCGTGCATTAGTTTACGAAGACGCGGGTCTGTTAGAAGCAGAATACCCTCTAAAATGATCACTTTCTTTGGGGTAAGTGTAGTCGTTTCAGAAGTACGTGTGTGCTCTGTGTAGCTGTATTCAGGAACTTCTACGGCGTTGCCACTCATTAGCTGCTGTAGATGTTCACATAAAAGATCATGATCTAGTGCATTTGGGTGATCGTAGTTAGTTTTAACACGCTCTTCCATACTCAAGTGGCTTTGGTCGCTGTAATAGCAATCTTCCGTGATAACACCAATTTGATGGTCGCCTACTTTCTCGCGCAACTCATTATAAATTGTACTAGCAATCAGACTTTTTCCTGAAGCTGAAGCGCCAGCGATACCTACGATGACACATTGATTATTATCAGACATTAATTTTGCACCCGATATGGTTTGGTGGTGGGAAGAGATAAACCGCCTGATTATAGGGGCTAAAGCACATAGATTCTAGTCGCCATTTTAGCTAATTGCAGTCAAATTGATGATATCAATGCATTTAATGAATGCAATCGTTTGCTTTCAAATAACTTGCCTACAACTATTTGCACAAGCCCAATGGATATTGACTTAAATCCACCGCTGTTTATCTAATCCAAACTATATTTAAACGACTTTGTGATTAACTTGCGCTATTCAACCATAGATTCGTTATTCAACCATAGAGAAGTTATTCAACCATAGAGAAGTTAATCGCTTCTGGTCTCGCCTTGCCGGTCCAGAACATCTTCGCAGCCACATTCTCTGCAAGCTCTAAGTAGTGACGTGTATGTTCACTATCTGGACGACGAATCACCGTCGGGCAACCTGCATCGATATCTTCTCGCACATCAATATGAAGAGGGATCTGTGCCAAAATATCGAGGTAAAACTCTTCTGACATAGCTTCGGCACCACCAACACCAAAGATATGCTCTTTCTCACCACAGTGACTACAAATATGATAGCTCATGTTTTCAACTAAGCCTGCGACTGGCACACTCACCTTATCAAACATCGCTACGCCTTTACGTGCATCCGCTAGCGCCAAATCTTGAGGAGTGGTCACCACTACAGCCCCGGTCACTGGGATCTGTTGCGATAACGTCAGCTGAATATCGCCCGTGCCCGGTGGCATATCAATAACTAGATAATCCAACTCTGGCCATACGGTTTCGTTAACAAGCTGACCTAAAGCCTTGGCCGCCATTGGACCGCGCCAAATCGCAGCGTCATCTTTCGACACAAGATAACCGATAGAGTGAGTGAAAATACCGTGCGCTTCGATTGGCATCATCCACTTGTTATTCTGGACTTCTGGTTTCGCATCTAATTGGCCAAGCATCATAGGTACAGAAGGACCATAGATATCCGCATCCAACAAACCCACTTTTGAACCAGACTTAGATAAAGCCAAAGCAAGGTTGACTGAAGTGGTCGATTTACCCACCCCACCCTTTGCAGATGTCACGGCGATGATGTTCTTCACCCCCTTCAATGGTGTCGCAACCGTGGTTTCTAACGCAGACGGCTTCACCTTCACTTCAAACTGAAAAGCGCTAACAAGCTGTTGTTCAATCTGAGAGTGAATCCACTGTTCCAATTCAACCGCAAGCTGATTAGCGGCAAAAGGTAAGGTGATAACAAATGATCCACGCGGATCAACCGATACAATATTTTGGTGTAGCGCCCACTCTGGGATGAGGATTGGTGACTCGAACTCATTCAACCATGAACAGAAATCTTGCTTAGAAGTAAAGTTACGCATTGGGACTCCTTTTTTTATTTATGCTATCACCCACGAGATGAAGACTGAACCCCTAAAAAACTAGGGGAATCCTTAGTCTGATACCTTGGCGTATCACACGTTATAAAGTAGTATTACCTCTCAAATTTATACCTATCAAAAAAGCGAATTATTAAGTATGGCAACTGATCCAAGACAACTTTTGGTAACTTGTGCGCTTCCGTACGCTAACGGCTCTATTCACCTTGGCCATATGCTTGAGCATATCCAAGCTGATATCTGGGTTCGATACCAGCGTCTACGTGGCAACACTGTAAACTTCATCTGTGCTGACGATGCTCACGGCACGCCAATTATGCTTAAAGCTCAACAGATGGGTATCACGCCAGAAGAGATGATCGCTGCTGTTAGTGAAGAGCACCAAAAAGACTTCGCTGGCTTTGATATCAGCTTTGATAACTACCACAGCACACACAGCGAAGAGAACCGTGAACTGGCTTCTCACATCTACTTAGAACTTAAAAAGAACGGCTTCATTTCTAGCCGCACTATTTCTCAGCTTTTCGATCCTGAGAAAGAGATGTTCCTACCAGACCGCTTCGTAAAAGGTACTTGCCCTAAGTGTAAGTCAGAAGACCAGTATGGTGATAACTGTGATAACTGTGGTGAGACATACAGCCCAACTGAGCTAATTAACCCTAAATCAGCGGTTTCTGGCGCAACTCCAGTAATGAAAGACTCTGAGCACTTCTTCTTCGACCTACCTCAGTTCGAAAGCATGCTTAAAGAGTGGACTCGTTCTGGCTCTCTACAGAATGAAACTGCAAACAAAATGCAGGAATGGTTTGAGTCTGGTCTGCAACAGTGGGATATCTCACGTGATGCACCTTACTTCGGCTTTGAAATCCCAGGCGAAAAAGACAAGTTCTTCTACGTATGGCTAGACGCACCTGTTGGCTACATGGCTTCTTTCAAGAACCTTTGTGACAAACGTGACGATCTAAACTTCGATGAATACTGGAAGAAAGACAGCACAACTGAGCTTTACCACTTCATCGGTAAAGACATTGTTTACTTCCACAGCCTATTCTGGCCAGCAATGCTTGACGGCGCAGGTTTCCGTAAGCCAAACAACGTATTCGTACACGGCTACGTAACAGTGAACGGTGCGAAGATGTCTAAGTCGAAAGGCACATTCATCAAAGCAAGCACGTACCTAAACCACCTAGACCCTGAGTGTCTACGTTACTACTACGCTGCTAAACTAAACAGCCGCATCGATGACTTAGATCTTAACCTTGAAGACTTCACTCAACGTGTAAACGCTGACGTAGTAAACAAGATTGTTAACCTAGCTTCTCGTAACGCTGGCTTCATTACTAAGCGTTTTGAAGGCAAGCTAGCTGCTGAATTTGCAGAGCCTGAGCTATACAACGAATTCGTTGCTGCTGCTGAGCGTATCGGTGAGCTATACGAAACTCGTGAATTCAGCCGTGCTATCCGTGAAATCACTGCACTAGCGGATAAAGCTAACCAGTACATCGACGAAAAAGCACCTTGGGTTCTTGCAAAAGAAGAAGGCAAAGAAGCTGAGCTTCAACAAGTTTCTTCTGTAGGTATTAACCTATTCCGCGTACTGATGGCTTACCTGAAACCAGTGATGCCAGAGCTTGCAGCTCGCACTGAAGCTTTCCTAAACGAAGAGCTAACGTGGGAAGCGATTGCTACTCCGCTAACTGATCACGAGATCACTAAGTTCAAAGCGCTATTCAACCGCATTGACCCTAAGAAAGTGGAAGCAATGGTTGAGTCTTCTAAAGAAGATGCAGCCGCTGAAGCAGCAGCGAAAGAAAAAGCAGAAGCTGAAAAAGAGCAAGCAAGCCAAACTGAGCTAGACAAAGAGCCAATCGCAGACGAGATTGAGTTCGATGCCTTTGCAGCAGTAGACATGCGTATCGCTCGTATCATCTCTTGTGAAGAAGTACCAAAAGCGAACAAACTACTGAAGTTCCAACTAGACATCGGTGGTGAGACTCGCCAAGTATTCTCTGGTATCAAATCAGCATACAAACCTGAAGAGCTAGAAGGCAAGCTAACTGTAATGGTAGCAAACCTAAAACCTCGTAAGATGAAGTTTGGTATGTCTGAAGGCATGATCCTAGCAGCGGGCCCTGGCGGCAGCGACCTATGGATCCTTGAGCCACACGAAGGTGCTCAACCTGGTATGCGTGTAATGTAATTCTGACTCCAGTCAGATAACAAGCACCCATCACTAAATCCCTAATGCATTTTTGACTTGAAAGAGTTAATCAGCATTGGGGATTTTTTATATCTACCGAAAATTAGCGTTCTCTGTTAGAGTCGCCGTCAACTATGCTATGTAGAGTAGAAATTGGTTCGTCGACAAAAATAGGCTAAACCAACACCTCTTTACTCTAAAACCCTTTTTAGGAATCCCCAGTGACTAACAACGAAACCTTGCGCCGTATTCAACACGCACTAAACCTTAAAAATGCACAAATCATCAAAGCTATCGAACAAGCTGATGTGACTGTTGCTCATGACCAAGTGATTAACTGGCTAAAAGATGACAACGACAAGTCATGCTCTAAGATGAAAGATAAAGAGTTGGCGGTATTCCTAAATGGTTTCATCAACCTTAAGCGTGGCAAAAAAGAAGGCGAGCAACCTAAACCTGAAGTTGCACTGACGAACAACATGATCTTCATGAAGCTTCGTATCGCATTAAACATGAAAGCAGAAGATGTTTTGGACGTACTAGAAGTGGTTGGCATTAGCTTGAGCAAGTACGAAATCGGCGCTTACTTCCGCAAGCCAGAAAACAAAAACTACAAAGTGTGTGAAGACCAACTACTTTGCGATTTTCTAAACGGTGTGCAATTTACCAACCGTCCAGACTCAGAAGAGTTTGCGGGTTAAGTTACTACTCCTAGATAAATTTTAAGTTGCTACACATAGATAAATTACTCGTCATAGGTAAGTAACTGACCCACTGATAATTTTCTAGTAACGACAGATAAATAAAAAGCGGCGAGATAATTGAATTATCTCGCCGCTTTTTCGTTTTCTTTACGTCACTGACTAAACAGGAACAACAATAGTAAACCTATGCCTTAGCTGTCGTCTTCAGTGAAGTTCGTCGGCAATGTCGTTTTCATTTCATTCCAAACTTGTGCACTTGCGATACCGTAGTTACGAATCACTAATGGCAAAGTTTCGCGCTCGCCACTTTCACAGATAATGAACAACTCTTTATAAAAGTCCATCGCTAAACGTCGTGCTTCTGGGTTAGAGAAGTAGTAGCTACCGATACGGTCATAAAGTTTACGCACACCGTTAAAGATCAGGCCGTAAATCTGGTTGCCTGAGTGGAATGCCAAACGTTGGAAAAGCATGTAATCATAGAAGTTGAAAGTCTTCGCGATTAAGATCGTCTGACGTTTCGCTTCATCTTTTTCTGAATCTTCTTTTACCGCTTGTTTGATCTTGTCAGCGTATGGCGACGATTCTAGGAACTCATCCCAAGTTGGTGCCGCAAGTAGCGCTTCACAAGATTCAATCACGTTACTGATAGTACGCTCTGAAGCTTCTTTGTTTGCTTTGAATGCATAACGCATAAAGATCGGGCTGATATTAGTACGAGCAGCAAGCAGGTCTTCTACCATTTTGCTTGCGTTATCAACGTCCAACGTCATTAGCGTATCAAGGATATGAAGACCTGAGGTTTCCATAAACTGGTTAACTTTAGTTGGTTTGCCATGTTGGATTGTCAACCAACCATCACGAGCAAGACGTTGTAGTACTTCACGAAGCGTAGTACGTGTAACACCAATCAGCTCAGAAAGCTCACGCTCTGCGGGCAAGATAGAACCTGGAGGGAAACGGCCATTCCAAATACTTTCAATGATATACTTCTCTGCAAATCCTGCCGGGCTCTTCGCCTTAATGACCATCTACACTTCAATCCAATTTAATTATTCTGTTCTAATTTACTCATCATACCACTAGTTCACACCTAGCGGAAACACCCTCAAAAATTTTACTCACCCTAAACACCGTTAGAGTTATAACTCTAAAGTTCAGCACACGTTTGCACCTCAGGTTTGTAAAGCAAGCGACTCTAAACCACCATTTAAACAAACCGTTAACACAACAATTTTTCTTTAAAATCAATGGGATTGGTCATATTTTTAAAGCTATTAATTTGCAATATTAAGTTGTAATAATCATATATAAGCCGTCGTTATTCTGTAATTTTCAATCATTTCGCTGAAATATTGATTCTAGTCGGTTTTTATCACATTTTAAGTGGTATGCTTGCGCTACTTTGATCGCGTTTCTCAACAAAAAAGAGGTATTTTTAGGGCTACAGGGCTTTTCCTGTTGACTAAATGTTATCTAAGAGTAAAGTTGCGCTCAAAAATAAGCAGTGCTTGAGTTTCTAAGGGAGTGACTTGGCAAGACCACAGAACATTACATGGAATGTAGTTTTTCTAAGTCACTGTTAGTCATAGTTTTTAACAATTTCTATAGCTCGATTCTCAAAATGTTGTATTGCTTGTCTATTCATAATCAACATAAAAGAGTATTAACATGCCGATGTCTCTCGGAAACGCTTTTATCAAGAACTTCCTTGGTAAAGCTCCTGATTGGTATAAACTTGCCATCATTTCCTTTTTAATCATCAACCCGTTTGTTTTCTTCCTAGTTGACCCATTTGTTGCGGGCTGGCTATTGGTGGTTGAGTTTATTTTCACTCTAGCTATGGCTCTCAAATGCTACCCACTTCAACCGGGTGGTCTATTAGCTATTCAAGCAGTCGCCATTGGCATGACCAAACCAGAAATGGTTTATCACGAGCTGCAAGCAAACCTTCCTGTATTACTCTTGCTCGTATTCATGGTTGCTGGCATTTACTTCATGAAAGAACTGCTTTTGTTCATTTTCACGAAGATCTTGCTTGGCATCCAATCTAAAATTTTACTCTCCGTTGCCTTCTGTGTTGCTGCCGCTTTCTTATCAGCATTCCTAGATGCACTAACAGTAATCGCCGTAGTTATTAGCGTTGCGGTCGGCTTCTACTCTATCTACCACAAGGTTGCATCAGGCAAGGGCACAACGTCTTCGCACGATCATACTCATGATGAAGAGATCTCAGAGCTAACTCGTGATGACCTAGAAAACTACCGTGCTTTCCTACGTTCACTGCTAATGCACGCTGGTGTGGGTACAGCACTGGGTGGTGTAATGACCATGGTAGGTGAACCACAAAACTTGGTAATTGCTAAGCAAGCAGGTTGGGAGTTCGGTGAATTTATCATCCGTATGCTGCCAGTAACACTACCTGTTTTCTTCTGCGGTATTTTAACTTGTGCACTTGTCGAGAAATTCAAAGTGTTTGGTTACGGTGCTCAACTACCAATGAATGTTCGCCAAATCTTAGTTGAGTTTGACAACAAAGAACGTGCAAACCGCACAAAGCAAGACGTAGCAAAACTATGGGTTCAAAGTGCAATCGCAGTTTGGCTTATCGTCGGCCTTGCACTTCACGTTGCTGAAGTAGGTTTGATTGGCCTGTCTGTGATCATCTTAGCTACAGCATTTACGGGTGTTATTGAAGAACACTCTATGGGTAAAGCCTTTGAAGAAGCGCTGCCATTTACTGCACTTCTTGCCGTTTTCTTCGCTGTTGTTGCTGTGATCATCGACCAAGCTCTATTTAAGCCAGTCATCGATGCAGTACTTCACGTTGAAGATAAAGGCGCACAGCTCGCACTCTTCTATATTGCCAACGGTATTTTATCGATGGTTTCAGATAACGTGTTCGTCGGTACGGTTTACATTAACGAAGTGAAAACTGCACTGGTTGAAGGCATCATCACTCGTGATCAGTTCGACCTACTTGCTGTTGCTATCAACACTGGTACTAACCTACCTTCTGTTGCAACGCCAAACGGCCAGGCTGCATTCCTATTCCTATTAACATCAGCACTTGCTCCGTTAATTAGATTGTCTTACGGTCGCATGGTTATCATGGCGTTGCCATACACCATCGTATTGGCACTGGTTGGCCTAGCAGGCATTGTGTTCTTCGTAGAGCCAATGACAGCATGGTTCTATGATGCAGGTTGGATCATTCAACGCTCTGGTGAAGTCGTTGCTCCAGTTATCTCTGGTGGTCATTAAGCTAAACATTGTGTCGCAAACCACAATAAGTGTATCGAGGGCGTGTTGACCTTTCGAGCTGATTTTTGCAGCGAGTTGCTGGGTATTTATACAAGGCAGAGGCTTTGATGTGTAGCTAGCCTACATGAGAAGCCGATAACGTAGTAGAAATGACCAGCAAACGCTGCCCGAAGGGTTCAAGCTGGGCGCCCCCGCAAAAAGCGTTTTACTCTTTGTTGAGGGGGATTTGCTTAGAATGCTAGGCTACTTCCCCCTCGCCGCGATTAAAACGCTTTTATCTCGAACAAAATTTAATCGCGAAAGGTCAACACGCCCTAGCTAATCAAAAATATTAGTTGATTAGGAAACTTATCCAAGATAAAAAGCTCTGAGTAATCAGGGCTTTTTTATTTTATAGACAGGATTCAATTCGTGAACTTTTTAGCAATGATCAAAGACTTCTCTAAGGGACGTTTATCTTGGCTTTTACTGCTGGCTTTTATTGTCTTTTTTGAAGCGTGCGCTCTCTTCTTCCAACACGTGATGATGCTTGGTCCTTGCGTGATGTGTATCTATGAGCGCGTTGCTATGCTCGCTATCGGTGTTGCCGCCATGATTGGTGCGATTGCCCCGAATAACCCAATATCACGCTGGTTAGGCCTTGCTAGCTGGGGATTTGGCGCATACAAAGGTTTGATGCTTGCTTTAGAGCACGTCGATTACCAGTTCAATCCGTCCCCTTTCGCAACCTGCGACTTATTCGTAACCTTCCCTAGCTGGGCGCCTTTAAACCAATGGGCTCCGTGGATGTTTGAGGCTTACGGCGATTGCAGCAAGGTTGTGTGGCAGTTCTTCGATCTTTCTATGCCTCAGTGGCTAGTAATTATCTTTGCAGGTAACTTGGTTGCTTTCGGTATTGTGGTTATTTCTCAATTTGTGAAGTCGAAAAACGACTAACAGTAAGCCGTTGACACTTGGACAACAAAAAAGTCGACCACGAGGTCGACTTTTTTATTACTTAAGCTTTTGAACATATTAAGAGAGTCTGTTATTCACACAAACTAAGTTGCTCAACAAGCCGTGATTAGCTGCTTTTACCGCAGCATTGTTTAAACTTCTTGCCGCTTTCACAAGGGCAAAGGTCGTTTCGACCGATGTCTTTAAACGGGTTCACGCTCTGGGACTTATTGCCCAACATAGCTTCATCCGCTGCCATTGCCACTTCTGAGATCATCAGATCGACTTGACCCACTAAATCGGCAAGCGATGGTGGGTTAGTAAGCCCTGCAGCGATCATTTGTTGTTGAGTTTGCTCTTCATCAATCGCAAGCATCAAGGTGGTTAAGAGCGCTTGCAACATGCGCAGAGTACCATCCGCGACTGTCACGTTCTGCCACTGCTCTTCCACTGTTGGCCAAACCATCATGAAGCCTTCAGAAAAATCAGCGAACTGTTCGTTAAAGTCACCTTCAGCCAGTACGTCTGTTAATAGGTATTCATTACGCTGAATCAGGTTGTGCTGGCGATTAATCTGTTCTGTCACCGTTGTTACCAGCTCTTTACCCGCTTCAGGCGCAACGATAACCAGCCACTCTTCTGGATCGAGTGGTTTGGTCGCTAAGTTAGAGGCAAGGATTGCACCTTCCATAAACTGCGGAGTAATGTCAGTGATTGATTCTGGTAGGCTTAATAATTGATATGTCATGAAAGCTCTGGATATTGGGCATTTTCGATATTATAACGCCATCCTCCCAAAGATGTCGCTATTAAGAGACGAAACCATCATTAAGACATGCACCACACTCATAGTGACAATTCTGTAAGCACACCGTACAATCACGCCTCGAATTTTTCGGTTCATTCAGTTTTGGTAAAGCAACATGCGCGTAATACTTGGCCCTATGGAGGGCGTTCTAGACCACCTAATGCGTGAAATTCTCACAGAGATTAATGATTACGATCTCTGTGTGACAGAGTTTGTGCGCGTCGTAGATCAACTTCTTCCCCCGCATGTGTTCCACCGTATTTGCCCTGAGCTACATCAAGGCTCTCAGACCATGGCTGGTGTGCCAATCCATCTCCAACTTCTAGGGCAACACCCAAATTGGATGGCCGAGAATGCTTTTCAAGCTGCTAGCTTAGGCGCGAAAGGGATCGATCTTAATTTTGGTTGCCCAGCAAAAGCGGTCAACAAAAGTAATGGTGGCGCTTCATTGCTAAAAGAGCCAGAGCTCATCTATCAAGTGGTGAACGCCTGTCGAGAAGCGGTACCGGCACACATTCCTGTGTCCGCAAAGATTCGATTAGGTTGGGAGCATCCGGAAGAGTGCTTTGAAATCGTCGATGCCATCGAACAAGCCAAAGCTGACGAACTCACCGTGCATGCAAGAACCAAAGTTGGCGGCTATAAAGCCAGCGAAATCAAATGGGACTTCATCAATCAAATAAGAGAAAAAACATCTCTGCCGTTGATTGCTAATGGGGAGATCTGGAACTATCAAGATGGTCAAGATTGCATAGAAGCAACAGGCGTCGATTCATTAATGGTCTGCCGTGGTGCTTTCAATATTCCAAACCTTGGTAACGTCGTTAAGCACAACCACCAGAAAATGCCGTGGGATAAAGTCATTGAACTTTTGCTGCGCTATTCAGAGTTTCAAATTAAAGGGGACAAAGGCATGTACTACCCCAATAGAGTGAAGCAGTGGTTTGTTTATCTAAGTAAAGGCTACCCTGAAGCGAACGAACTGTTTAAAGAAATTCGTACTTTCAAAAAGGCGCCACCGATTGTAGAACGCCTTCAGCGTTATCAAGAAGAACGCCGCCAACCTGTTTAAGATTATGTTTAGGGTTAAATACCCAACGCTACAAACGTGTTTACCGGTGCAAATAAGCTTTGCTTGGTAGACACCAAGCTCTTCCCTCTTTCATTTTCATTTTCATTTTCATTTTCATACAAAGCATCGATTCAATAACGTGGTTAAAATTTAAGACGGTCTTTGCCCGTCGTCTTAGCCACGTACAGCTTTTCATCGGCGTACTTAAATATCTCATCGAAGTTAAGTTTACTTTGCTCAGTTTCAACAATGCAGACACCGCCAGACACCGTAAATCCATTTGGAATAATGTCGGCTGAAGTGGAACAAATCGCATTCTTCACTCGCTCTAATGTTCTCATCAAAGTTTCACGATCTTCGCCTTTCATATAAACGACAAACTCTTCACCGCCAAACCGTGCTGCAACGTCACTGCTTCGAATACTGTTGCTGATCTGACGCGACATATAACGAATCACATCATCCCCCTTATCGTGGCCGTAGGTGTCGTTAATTGACTTAAAATAATCAATATCGAAGACGGTTAATGCAAACAGTTGATCGTGCTCTACACTGCGCCAGAACGCTTCTAAGCCACGACGATTCAATAACCCTGTCATAGGGTCTTTGGCTGCGAGATCTTTGAAGTAACCACGTTCAATATTGGAATTGACGTAGAAGAAGATGGTTACTGAGAACAGATACACAATGATGGCAACAATAAGGCTGTCTTTCTCGTAGACGAAAAAGTGCTCAACCTCTTTCGCGATGTCTAATTTGTAATACATCGCATGGTGAGACGAGACACCATCCAGTTTGATCTCGTGATAAAACGCCGCAGAATCTACCGGAGTCGCTAAAGTGGTATCAATGATATCGATCCGACCTGCAAGATGCTCATTCGAGTTTGCGAGCAGCTTGTCAGCATTAATATCCACCGACAGCATCCCTTGGTGAACGCCTTTATGGAATACAGGGATCGTCATACTGATTATACGGTCAAGGGAATCAAAACGATAACCAGGGCCTGAAAGGGTAAGTTGGTCAGGGTTGTTGGCTGTTTTCTGCCAATAAGGACGACTCTTTATGGTCGAGAGTAACTCTTTGCTCAGCCCTTTGGCAAAACCTTCAGGTGAAGAGATCACATAGCCGCTCGTATCAATAAAGTGCACGCCGGCATGGTATTCATCAAGCTGGGATAAAAATGAAAGAATAGGAGCTAACGCTATTTTTTCTGACGCGCTCTTATAACTATCACTGCTTTCAGAACAAAGAGACTCTTGACCAATTAGCATATAGTCGATATCGACAGAGGGAATGTCTGAGGTTTTACCGTCGGCAAGTAGCAATACATCAATAGGCCAGATTTGGCAAAGACCATCCACAACATGTTTGTTGTGATCAAGAAAGAGAGGGTTTCCTGATTTATAATAGTTGGAGAAGCTGTAGTCTAGGGCTGTCGCCACCTTTGTGGTTCGTTTGAACACCTCTTCAATACGCTGGAATTCACTGCCAATGTCTTTCTTCACCAAATCAAAATGATTCTTTCCTATTAGGCCAAGTAACATCGCGGCGATCACAGCGGGAAACCCGAAAACAAAGGTTAGGCTAAAGTGCCTATTTACTTTCATATAATGTGCTCTTAGCGTTCAGCTATTTTCATTTTCCCCATTAATATTATTACATTAATCGGCAATTCGCTCGACGTAAAATAATGTAAATTGATATTAACGACACACCTAACGGTCAAATAACCGCTTACAAATGAATAAAATAGAGAAGCGCCAACATATAGAGCAGGTGAGTTTGTTATCTGAGCCCATTTCAATGCTGTTAATAATATGACTTATGGCCTATTAGCTCACCTAACACCAAACTCAATTCACCGGCTAATAACCGCACGCTCAATCACAGATTGAGGCACTGTCACGCCAAGCTCACGAGCAGCATCTAGGTTGACCACCAGCTGAGAACTCTGCGCAGTTTTGACACTCAACTTCCCGGGCTTCTGTCCTTCCAGAATGGCTGCGACATAATCCGCGGTCTGAACCCCAACATCATAATAATCTAGACCTAAACCAGCAATCGCTCCCTTTCCGACATAAGATGTGGCGCCTGCGACGACTGGCGTATCTGCATGGTTAGCCGCTTTGATAAGACCCTCCATGCCGCTTGCAACCGTATTATCGGTCAAGGCATAGATAACATCGGACTTCTTAGCAATGGATTCTGCTTTTGCTTCGACATCGTCAACAGTCAGCGCTTTTTCGGTGTGAAGTGTATAACCGAAATCTCGAGTTGCCTTTCTCAATAACCCAACTAACGCAACGGCATTTGCTTCTGCTGGGTTGTAAACTACACCGATTGAATTAGCTTCAGGGAGCAGTTCTTTGATTAATGACACATGCTGAGTGATCGGAGATAAGTCAGAAAGCCCCGTGACATTACGCCCCGGCTTTTCTAATTGTTTAACGAGCCTAGCGCCGATAGGATCCGTAACCGCGGTAAACACGATAGGAATCGAGCGAGTCGCCGACACTAAGGCTTGTGAAGTCGGTGTCGCGATACCAACAAGTACATGTGGATTTTCACTGACGAGCTCTCTGGCAATCTTGGCTGCCTGAGCCGGGTTACCATTCGCCATTTCATAGGAGAATTCTAAGTTCTTACCGGGTTCATAACCATTGGCTCTCAATCCTTCAAGAAGCCCTAAACGTGTCGCATTCAGATCTGGATGGTCAACAACTTGTGAAACCGACACTTTGGCAACGTTTGCCATTGCATTGCCAGTCCATAGCAACATCAAGCAACTTAAAACCGCTGCCAATACCTTTCTTACAGAACTCATTATCGCTCCCTGAATCAAGCTCTACCCGTCATTACTCGCTCAAAGAGAACAACATCAAAATCACTATTGACATTATTACCAGTAACCATTGATAACTTGAAGTGATATTTAACAAAAATGCAACAAGGCTCGAGTTATGTGAGAAAGGTTATATTGACTTCGGAGGAAGGTAAGAAACCAAGTGAATAAGGACAGGTAAGCTAAACGGAAAGTAAGCGAGGTAACAAAAAGAGGAGCAAATCTGAGAACAAGCTATAGAAGATGAATAGTTGTTCTCAGACAAGAGGGAGAGCTGGGATTCTTTAGAACCAACGCTCCATTGAGGATTTATCTAACTGACGAAAGGCACGATTTAAAATGATTGCCAATTCTTTATAGCGAGGGCGCGGCTTCATAGGCTCTAACGCAAAACCCGTTTCAGTGATCTTTTCATGCAGTTCGCGGTACCACGATACTAGCGCCGGCGGAAGTTGTGTATTTGAGCGATTGCCCAACCACCACATACCTTGTAGCGGCAAGCTGATCGCAAACAAAGCCATAACCACAGCCTGTGGCATCGCTTGGTAATTATTAAAGACCATTTGTGTAAGAACACTGATAGCGGCAATCGCAGGCATCACTTTCACGCCAAAACGGGTCGCTTTAATAATGCGTTGTTCTGGGAAGATCGCGTTTAACTCTTTTCGGACGGGCCAGAGATCCATGTACTTTTGGCCATCTTTTAAACTACTAGCTAAACCAACTCTATTGCTCATATGAGTCTCCCATTAAAAAAAAGTTGAAATCATCAACTAAAAACACAAAAATTTGACGAAAAATAATATTCTTTCAAATTTTTTTGTTATATTTGCACAATATCGCTATTATTTGCAGACCTCAATCTCATTGTTGCCCTTATTTACAATTTAAGCAACTTTGAGAAGACTTCTGCAAGGAATGCACAAGCCTCTTTTTGATAAAGAGCGCTTTCACTTTATACGGAAATTAACGTTTTTTTGACCAAGGTTAGTACGCAAGCCTATGTGCTTCGACTATTCTTGAGATTAATTTTCATCCTTAACTGATTTCGATCAGAAAAATAAACAGGTAGTCATTAATGTCTAAGCTAGTTTTAGTTTTAAACTGTGGTAGTTCTTCTCTTAAATTCGCTGTTGTTGATGCAGAAACAGGTGCAGAGCACCTAACTGGTCTTGCTGAGTGTCTAGGTCTTCCAGAAGCTCGTATGAAGTGGAAACTTGATGGCAAGCATGAAGCACAACTAGGCGCGGGCGCAGCTCACGTAGAAGCACTATCTTTCATGGTAGAAACTATTCTTGCTTCTAAGCCTGAGCTTAAAGCTAACCTTGGCGCTATCGGTCACCGTATCGTACACGGTGGCGAGCAGTTCACTTCTTCTGCACTTATCACTGATGAAGTTCTTAAGGGTATTCAAGACGCTGCGACTTTCGCACCTCTTCACAACCCTGCTCACCTTATCGGTATCGAAGCGGCTCAACAGAACTTCCCTGGTCTACAAAACGTTGCTGTTTTTGACACTGCGTTCCACCAAACAATGCCTTCTGAGTCTTACCTATACGCTCTACCGTACAACCTGTACAAAGAGCACGGCATCCGTCGTTACGGCATGCACGGTACTTCTCACCTATTCATCACTCGTGAAGTTGCAGGCCTACTAAACAAGCCAGTTGAAGAAGTTAACATCATCAACTGTCACCTAGGTAACGGCGCTTCTGTATGTGCAATCAAGAACGGTAAATCTGTAGACACTTCTATGGGTCTTACTCCTCTTGAAGGTCTTGTAATGGGTACTCGTTGTGGTGACCTAGACCCTGCAATCATCTTCCACCTACACGACGCACTTGGTTACTCTGTTGAAGAAATCAACAACATGCTAACTAAAGAGTCTGGTCTTGCTGGTCTAACTGAAGTGACTTCTGACTGTCGTTTCGTTGAAGACAACTACGGTGAGAAAGAAGAAGCAACTCGTGCAATGGACGTGTTCTGTCACCGTCTAGCTAAGTACGTAGCTGGTTACACTGCAACTCTAGAAGGTCGTCTAGACGCAATCACTTTCACTGGCGGCATCGGCGAGAACTCAGGCCCAATCCGTGAAATGGTTCTTAACCGCCTAGGCATCTTCGGTATCGAAGTTGACGGTGAAGCTAACCTTAAAGCTCGTTTCGGCGGCGAAGGTACTATCACTACAGCTAACAGCCGTATCCCTGCAATGGTTATCTCTACTAACGAAGAGCTAGTAATTGCTGAAGACACTGCGAAACTAGCAGGTCTTTAATTGATTTTCCTGACTAGCTTCATTCGAAGCTAGTCAGTTTTTCATATCAAGAAAATGGGGCTCAACTTCTATTCCTACCCCAATTTAAATATCGGTGGGAATAGCAGTTGAGCTTTTTTATTTCCAATAGTCAAAGGTGTTCGTCAATGTCACGTACTATTATGCTTATCCCTACAAGCGCTGGTGTTGGTCTTACTAGTGTTAGCATGGGTGTTCTTCGCGCTATGGAGCGTAAGGGCGTAAGTGTTTCTTTCTACAAGCCAATCGCTCAGCCTCGCAGCGGTGGTAACCAACCAGATCTAACGTCTACTATCATCAGCGCAAACAGCGACATTAAGATTGGTGAGCCAATCGCAATGACTAAAGCTGAAGCTTTGATCGGTAGCGAAAAAATGGACGAGCTTCTTGAGTCTGTTGTTGAGCAATACAACAAGATCAACAAAGACGCAGAAGTAACGCTAATCGAAGGTCTAGTACCTACTCGTAAGCACCCATTTGCTAACCAAGTGAACGCGGAAATCGCAAAAACACTTGGCGCGGAGATCGTATTCGTTGCGACTCCTGGTACTGACAACCCTACGCAGCTTAAAGAGCGTATCGAAGTAGCATGTTCTAACTTCGGCGGTACTAAGAACAAAAACATCAAAGGCGTAATCATCAACAAGCTTAACGCTCCTGTTGATGAAGCTGGCCGTACTCGCCCTGACCTATCTGAAATCTTTGATGATGCAGACAGCGCTCAGCAAGCGAACCTTGAAGTAATGCAAATCTTCAATTCTAGCCCTATCCGTGTTCTTGGCTGCGTGCCATGGAGCATCGACCTAATCGCAACTCGTGCGGTTGATATGGCTAAGCACCTTAACGCTGAAATCGTTAACGAAGGTGAAATCTCAACTCGTCGTATTAAGAGCATCACTTTCTGTGCACGTTCTCTACCTCACATGATTGAGCACTTCAAACCAGGTTCACTGCTAGTAACTTCTGCAGACCGTCCTGACGTTATCGTTGCTGCGGCTCTTGCTGCGAAAAACGGTGTTGAGATTGGCGCAATCCTGCTTACTGGCGGTTACGACATTCCAGAAAGCATTGCTAACCTTTGTGCACCAGCATTCGCTTCAGGTCTACCGATCTTCAAAGCGCAAGGTAACACTTGGCAGACGTCTCTAAACCTACAGAGCTTCAACCTAGAAGTGCCTGCAGACGATAAAGAGCGTATCGAGTTCGTTAACGATCACGTTGCAAGCCACATTGATGGCCCTTGGATTGATTCTCTATCTGAAGGTACTCAAGGCATCCGTCGTCTAAGCCCACCAGCATTCCGTTACCAGCTAACTGAATTTGCTCGTAAAGCGGCTAAGCGCATCGTTCTTCCTGAAGGTGATGAGCCACGTACAGTTAAAGCTGCGGCTATCTGTGCTGAGCGCGGTATCGCAACGTGTGTACTTCTAGGTAACCCTGAAGAAATCCGTCGCGTTGCAGCACAGCAAGGTGTTGAGCTTGGCGCTGGCGTTGAGATCATCGATTCTGCATCAGTTCGCGAAAACTACGTAGCTCGTCTAGTAGAACTTCGTGGCGCTAAAGGTATGACTGAAGTTGTTGCTCGTGAGAAGCTAGAAGATTCAGTATTCCTAGGTACTATGATGCTTGAAGCTGGCGAAGTTGATGGCCTAGTTTCTGGTGCTGTTCACACAACGGCGAACACAATCGTTCCTCCGTTCCAGATCATCAAGACTGCTCCTGATGCTTCTATCGTATCTTCAATCTTCTTCATGCTTCTGCCTGATCAAGTTCTTGTATACGGTGACTGTGCGATCAACCCAGATCCAACAGCTGAACAGCTTGCTGAAATCGCTATCCAATCTGCAGATTCTGCTGCGGCATTCGGTATCGACCCACGCGTTGCTATGATCTCTTACTCTACTGGTGAATCTGGTAAGGGTGCAGACGTAGATAAAGTACGTGAAGCAACGAAACTTGCTCAAGAGAAGCGTCCTGATCTAGTGATCGACGGTCCTCTACAGTACGATGCAGCAATCATGGAAAACGTAGCCGCTTCTAAAGCGCCTAACTCTCCAGTTGCAGGTAAAGCGACAGTATTCGTATTCCCAGACTTAAACACGGGTAACACGACTTACAAAGCTGTACAGCGTTCAGCAGATCTAGTATCTATCGGTCCAATGCTTCAAGGTATGCGCAAGCCAGTAAATGACTTGTCTCGTGGCGCTCTAGTAGACGATATCGTTTACACAGTAGCTCTAACGGCTATCCAAGCAGACCAAGCTGCACAAGCTGAAGAAAAAGTAATTAACTAATTTTTCTTTTGTAAAAAGCAAAAACCCTAGATGTTTATCTAGGGTTTTTTTACGCCTGAAGAAAAGCGGATTAATTAATGATTCTAACCACGTCCGTGAGGCGAATCTAAATCCAGATCAGGCCCTTTAGGCACCACTTGAGTCGGGTTGATACCAGTGTGGCTGTAATAGTAGTGGCGCTTGATGTGGTAGAAATCCGTAGTCTCTTTAATACCCTCTATTTGATAGAGCTCTTTTAGATAACCTTGGATATGTTTGTAATCCGCAATTCGTTGCTTGTTACACTTGAAGTGACCCACATAAACCGCATCAAATCGAACCAGAGTGGTAAACAAGCGCCAATCCGCTTCTGTAATCTCGTTACCCGCCAAATAGCGATGTTCGCTAAGGTGCGCATCTACTTTGTCTAAGGCTTCAAACAAGGCGTCATACGCTTCTTCGTAGGCTTCTTGTGTTGTCGCAAAGCCGGTTCGGTATACGCCGTTGTTGATGTTTGGGTAGATATAATCATTCCACTCATCAATCTTCTTGGACAACTCCCACGGGTAGTAATCATCGGTGTTACCCGTTAGCTCGTTAAACTCTGAGTTAAACATGCGAATGATTTCAGACGACTCGTTACTCACAATGGTGTTGGTTTTCTTATCCCATAAAACAGGAACCGTGACTCGACCTGAATAGTCCGGTTTGCCTTGGGTGTAGATTTGGTGCATGCGGGTATGGCCAAATAGAGGTTCAGGTAACCCCATTTGCCAACCTTCACTCATCATGTCTGGGCAAACAACCGTCACGTCAATGTGATCGGTTAGGTCTTTCAGCTCGCGGAAGATAAGGGTTCGGTGCGCCCAAGGGCAAGCTAACGATACGTATAAGTGATAACGGCCGCTTTCAGGCTCAAACTGCGCGCCCGGTTTGTTCTCTATCCAGTGACGAAAGCCCGCATCTTCACGAACAAACTTACCACCGCTTTCTTTGGTGTCGTACCACACATCGTGCCAAACACCTTCAACTAACTTACCCATATCCAAACCTCTGTCATCGAAACTTTTCTCTAGTATAAAAAAAGCCAACTTTTTCAAAACTAGAAGAAGTTGGCTTAGTTGTTCGAATATTTTGATGAAGCTTGTTGAGCGAACCAATAAGCCTAAGACAAAAAAAGCGCGACTCTAATAACTAGTCGCGCTTAAGCCTGTCACAGGCTGAACCGTTTTAAATAGGCTCTAGACTTGTACGTGCAAGCAAGATACTGCGTGAACGTCATCGCCTTGAATGGTTGGCTTAGTTTGCGCACACGCCTCTGTTGCTTGTGGGCAACGAGTACGGAACACACAACCTGATGGCGGATTGATTGGCGATGGGAGATCACCTTCCAACATCTGAATGGTTTTGCTGCGCTCTAAGCGTGGGTCTGGAATTGGAACTGCAGACATCAACGCTTTGGTGTATGGGTGCTTAGGATCAGAGAACAATGCATCTGATTCGCCAAGTTCTACCGCATTACCTAGGTACATCACCAATACGCGATCAGAGATGTGTTTAACAACCGACAAATCGTGCGCGATGAATACCAAAGACAAACCTAGCTCTTTTTGTAGCTCCTTCAGAAGGTTAACTACTTGAGCTTGGATAGATACATCCAGTGCAGAAACAGGTTCATCACAGATGATCATCTTAGGTTTCAAGATAAGCGCACGTGCAATACCAATACGCTGACACTGACCACCAGAGAATTCATGAGGGTAACGGTTGATTACGTTGGGTAGTAGACCAACCTTTGCCATCATCTCTTTAACTCTGTCCTTCACTTCTTGTTTAGAAAGTTCAGGGAAGAAAGTCTCTAGAGGCTCAGCAATAATATCGCCTACTGACATACGTGGGTTAAGCGATGCTAGCGGGTCTTGGAAGATCATCTGAATCTCTTTACGAGTCTCACGACGCTTCACTTCCTGCATCTTAGTTAGGTCTTGACCTAACCACATCACTTGCCCTTCAGTCGCTTCAACCAAGCCGATAATCGCACGGGCAAAAGTCGACTTACCACAACCAGACTCACCTACTACACCAAGCGTTTCGCCTTCGTAAAGGTGAACATCAACCCCATCAACCGCTTTAAGGTTTGATGGTTTTGCCCAAGGCCAAGCAGACTTAGCTGCAATGCTAAAGTGAACTTTCAGGTCTTTAATATCTAATAGTAATTCTTTACTCATTTTGTCCAAGTCTCCCAATCTGAAAAACAAGCACGCTGACGGTCTTTAGCAAATGGCTGCAAAATCGGTGCTTCTTGCTTACAACGGTCCATTACACGGTGACAACGGTCTTGGTAAGGACAACCTGTTGGTAGGCGAAGTAAGTTAGGTGGGTTACCTGGAATCGTCGGTAGAATTTCACCTTCGGTATCCAAACGAGGAATCGCTTTAAGCAGGCCTTCCGCATATGGGTGGCTTGGCTCGTAGAAGATTTCATCAACCGTGCCGTATTCCATTGTACGACCCGCGTACATCACAAGTACTTTGTCACATGAGCCAGCAACAACACCCAAGTCATGGGTGATCATGATGATTGCCGTATTGAACTCATCTTTAAGTTCGTTCAGCAATTCCATGATTTGCGCTTGAATGGTTACATCCAGTGCCGTTGTTGGTTCATCAGCGATAAGTAATTTAGGACGACACAGCAGTGCCATTGCGATCATCACACGCTGACGCATACCGCCAGAAAATTCGTGTGGGTACATGGTGATACGCTTACGTGCTTCAGGGATTTTAACCGCTTCAAGCATGCGTACTGATTCTTCAAACGCCTCTGCTTTACCCATGCCTTTGTGCAGCATCAGTACTTCCATCAACTGATCACTTACTTTCATGTAAGGGTTCAGTGACGTCATTGGATCTTGGAAGATCATTGCGATCTGTTCAGCACGAACCTTGTTCAGCGCTTTTTCAGGCAGGTTGAGGATTTCATTGCCTTCAAACTTTGCACTGCCTGAGATGATGCCGTTTTTAGCCAGCAGCCCCATCAGTGCAAATACCGTTTGTGATTTACCTGAACCCGACTCACCAACAATACCCAGCGTTTCGCCTTGGTTAAGTGAGAAGTTCAAGTCGTTTACTGCGGTTACGATACCATCTTGCGTGGTAAATTCGACGCGCAGATCTTTGACATCTAATAAGCTCATTATTGCTTCCTTAATCTTTTATAGCTTTTAATTGCTATTTCGTTATCTGTCTTTTGGATCAAGCGCGTCGCGCAGACCATCACCTACGTAGTTAAAGCAGAACAGCGTAACTACCATGAATGCCGCAGGGAATGTCAATTGCCAGATTGCAACTTCCATTGTTTGCGAACCTTCTTGAAGCAATGCGCCCCAGCTTGTCATAGGCTCTTGAACACCAAGACCAAGGAAAGATAAGAATGATTCTGTAAGGATCATGCTTGGAATAAGCAGCGTAGAATAAACCGCTACGATACCCAGTACGTTCGGTACGATGTGACGTGTAATGATCTTCCATTTGCTTACACCACATACGTGTGCGGCTTCAATGAACTCTTTACTACGCAAGCTCAGCGTTTGACCACGTACAATACGCGCCATATCTAGCCAAGCAATCGCACCAATAGCAACGAAGATTAGGATGATGTTACGACCAAAGAACGTTACCAGGACGATTACTAGGAACATAAATGGTACCGCGTACAAGATCTCTAGGATACGCATCATCACTCGGTCAGTACGACCGCCGATGAAACCTGAAGCTGCACCGTAAAGCGTACCAATCAGTACCGCTACGAATGCGCCCATCACACCAACCATCAATGAGATACGACCACCGATAAGAGTACGAACGTACAAATCACGGCCTAAGCTATCAGTACCAAACCAGTGGTCCGCGCTTGGCGCTGCATGCATTGCGTACCAGTCAGTATCATCATAAGTGTACTGAGCAAGCATCGGTAAGAAGATAACCGCCAGTACCATAAGCGTAAGAATAAACAGGCTTACCATTGCCGCTTTGTTTCGCATAAAACGAATGCGGGCATCCTGCCACAAACTGCGACCTTCAATCTCTAAACTCTCAGAGAACTTTTCGATCGCTTCTAAATTTTCTTTTTTCTTCAACATAACCATGCGTCCCTGTTAGTAGCGAATTTTCGGGTCAATTAGCGCTAGCAAAATATCAACGATTGCGTTGAACAAGATGAATAGGAAACCAATCAAGATGGTTACACCCATTACTAGCGAGTAGTCACGGTTAAACGCGGCGTTAACAAACAGCTTGCCGATACCTGGTAGGCCGAAGATGGTTTCAACAACAACAGAACCTGTAATGATACCTACAAACGCAGGTCCCATATAAGAAACGACAGGCAGCAGTGCTGGCTTCAGTGCATGTTTTAGAACGATGTAACGGTAACTTAGGCCTTTTGCACGAGCAGTTCGGATAAAGTTACTGTTTAGCGTTTCAATCATGCTACCGCGAGTAATACGAGCAAATGTGGCTACGTAAAGAAGAGACATCGCGATAACTGGCAGGACGATGTACATATAAGTACCGCCGTGCCAACCACCTGCTGGGAATATGTTCCAGTGCAGAGAGAACAGGTAAATAAGCGCTGGAGCCAACACGAAGGATGGCATTACTACCCCGAGCATAGCGGTCGACATTATGGTGTAGTCAATCCAGGTGTTGTGCTTCAAGGCGGCAATCGTCCCGACCGATACTCCCATAATCAGGGTAAAGATAAAGGCAATAAAACCTACCTTCGCAGATACTGGAAGTGCGACTGCGATCAGCTCATTTACGGTGTAATCTTGATATTTGAATGATGGACCAAAGTCACCTTGAACGATGTTAGTCAAGTACGTGGTGTACTGTTCAAATACAGGTTTATCTAAGCCGTATTTAGCTTCGATGTTAGCCATAACTTCTGGCGGTAATGGGCGTTCGCTCGAAAACGGGTTACCCGGTGCAAAACGCATGAGAAAGAAAGATATAGTGATCAACACCAACATGGTTGGAATCGCTTCGAATATCCTTTTCATAATGAATTTAAGCATAAACTCACTCTTTTCAGTCTGTGACAATTAAAAATTAAATAGACACTGCGTGCGATTTCTCGCACACAGGTCTAAGTTAGTTATATTTTATTTTTATAGGAGGTTATTTTGCTTTGATATAAAGATCTTTTGAATAGATCTTATCTTCGGCGTTACCTTCTGGGTAACCACCTAGCTGAGGTGATACAAGACGTGTTGTAACGTACTGGTAGACTGGAGCAATTGGCATGTCTTTAGCTAGCAATTTTTCTGCTTCGATATATAGCTTAGTACGCTCTTCTTCTGAAGTAGAGCTTAGTGCTTTATCGATAATCTTGTCATAGTCTGCGCTCTTATAGTGCTGACCAGCAGTTGTATTTTGGCTAACCATCAATGTTAGGAATGAAGATGCTTCATTGTAGTCACCACACCAACCTGCACGAGCAACGTCAAAGTTACCAGTATCTTTACTGTCTAGATATGATTTCCACTCTTGGTTTTCGAGTTTCGCGTTAATACCAAGCTCTTTCTTCCACATTGATGCGATTGCTACAGCAAGCTTCTTGTGGTTTTCAGACGTGTTGTAAAGCAGGTTAAATTCAAGTGGGTTGCTCTTCGTGTAGCCCGCTTCTTCAAGAAGACGCTTCGCTTCAGCAATACGCTCTTTTTGAGAAAGTTGACCATACTCTGGAGTTACCGGGGCAAAACCAGCAGTAATTTCAGGAGTCAAGAAGTAAGCTGGTTTTTGACCTTGACCAAGAATCGCTTTCGTCACGATGTCACGATCCATCGCATAAGACATTGCTTTACGAACACGTACGTCGTCGAAAGGTGCTTTCTGTGCATTAAATTGGTAGTAATAAGTACACAGGTTACCCTTAATGTTTACATCTTCTGGGTATTCTTTCTGTAAGCGACGGAAGTGCTCGTTAGGAACTTCGTATGTGAAATCTAGTTCGCCAGAGAGGAAGCGGTTCATTTCCGCTACTTGGTTTTCGATTGGTAAGAATGTTACTTTGTTAAGAACTGTATGTTCGTTATCCCAATAATTTTCGTTGCGTACTAGTTCAAGACGCTCGTTAACTACCCATTGATTTGGAACAAATGCACCATTACCAACAAAGTTTTCAGGCTTAGTCCACTGGTCACCGAATTTTTCAACAGTTGCTTTATGTACTGGCTTCACTGTTGTGTGACCCATCATCATTACGAAATATGGGACAGCTGTATCTAAAGTCACTTCTAACGTGTAGTCATCTAAAGCTTTAACGCCTAGTTCACTCTTGTCTTTCTTACCCGCAACGATGTCTTTCGCATTCGCCATCTTGGTATATTCCATGTACCAAGCGTATGGAGAAGCAGTTAAAGGATCAACCGCACGTTGGAAGCTGTAAACGAAGTCATTTGCCGTTACAGGATCGCCGTTAGACCATTTTGCGTCTTTACGTAGGTGGAAAGTGAATGTTTTGTTGTCTGTCGTTTCCCAGCTTTCAGCTACTCCTGGGATAGTATTGCCGTCGCCATCTTGGTTCACTAAACCTTCTAGAAGGTCACGAATTACGTGAGATTCTGGTACACCTTGAGATTTGTGAGGGTCGAGTGTTGCTACTTCAGTACCATTACCGCGAACCAGTTCCTGAACTTTTGCTAGTTCAGTGCCTGCTGGAACTTCAGCAGCGATAGAAAGAGTAGAAGTGGCAGCCACTGCCAAACCAGCACCTAGAAGAAGAGCCTGAGTGATTTTATTCTTGTACATTTAATAAACTCCAAGTTTTATGTATTGCATCCATGACTTCTTTGCTTGGTTCACTGAACGGCAGTGATTTAGATTTATTTAGCTCAAAATTTAAGCATAAAAATCTAAAACCTTACAAAGATTGAGGCACACACTATCAACCATTGAAGTAATTTGCCACAAACAAGTCGCAAAAAATCGGATAATTCTCCGAAATACTTAAGGTATCAGTGTAAATATCTAAAAAATCCCAAATCAGTAGTGACTTGCATAGAGGGATTAATTAAAAAACAGCCTTTAGTGTTGATGTGTCTGTGTTGATGCTTTTTTTTAGCATCTTATGCTAGAACACTGAGCGCAAATTAACATTAATGCCACATGAAATCTAATTGCACATCACATATCACCTAAACCGTCTACACTATTTGTGAGGATAATCACTTTATACAAGACAGCATAATGCTCTGCACCAAAACAGATTTAGCAATGCACCAAGACAGACAAAATCACGCTCCGAATTTATATGCAACTTGAATGACTAACCATTTATTAATGCACCATTTATTTATAAATGACTTTGTAGCACGCACAAAAAAACCGACGTTCAACGTCGGCTTTTTACTGTCTCAATCAACAGAGCGAATTTTTGGAGCAACATCATATTGCGAGAATTATTTCTCCCAACGCTCCGCAGCTTTTGTATCTGAATCGCGAGAATCAACCCAGCGAGTTGTTTCAGTGGTACGTTCTTTTTTCCAAAACGGCGCTTTGGTTTTCAGAAAGTCCATAACAAACTCACACGCTTCGAAGGCAGCGCCACGATGCGCACTGGAGACACCAACGTAAACAATCTGGTCACCGATATCTAGGTCACCCACGCGGTGAATCACTCGCATCTTTTGGATTGGCCAGCGTGCCTCAGCTTGATCACAGATCTCGCTCAGTGATTTCTCTGTCATACCCGGGTAGTGCTCCAGAGACAAACCTATCACATTGTCGCCAAGGTTCATGTCGCGCACTTTACCAACGAACGTCACAATCGCTCCGGCAGCTGTACCTTGAGCCAAGTAGTCGTATTCGTCGCCTACCGAGAAGTCCTCAGCTGTCACTAATACTCTTGGATCCATGCTTAGCCTCCAGTCACTGGTGGGAAGAAAGCAACTTCATCACCGTCTTTCACTTCAGTCGTCAAAGGCACGATAGATTGGTTAAGCGCAGCCAGAAGCTTGCCCTCTTCCAAAGCGATATCCCATTTGCCTTCTTGTTCTACAAGGTGGCTGCGAATCGCTTCAATCGTTTTGAACTGTGCATCAACTTCAACGCTGTCCACACCAACAAGTTCACGAGTTTGAGCAAAGAAAAGTACTGTAATCATGATTCCACCTTGAAGTGACCAGATTTACCACCCGTCTTCTCTAACAGGCGTACATTCTCGATAACAATGTCTTTCTGAACAGCTTTACACATATCGTAAATCGTTAACGCAGCAACAGAAGCAGCCGTTAGCGCTTCCATTTCTACGCCTGTCTTACCAGCAAGTTTACAAACAGATTCGATGCGAACCTTGTTTTCAGACTCGATAGCTTCAAGCTGCACTTCTACTTTAGTTAATAGCAGAGGGTGACACAGTGGAATCAGATCCCACGTCTTCTTAGCCGCTTGAATACCTGCGATACGTGCCGTTGCGAAAACATCACCTTTATGGTGGCTACCAGAAACAATCAGCTCTAGCGTTTCAGCAGACATTTGAACGAATGCTTCCGCTCTCGCTTCGCGTACTGTTTCCGCTTTAGCCGATACATCGACCATGTTTGCTTCGCCAGACGCGTTAATGTGTGTAAATTGGCTCATACTCAAACCGCCTTATACAGAAAGGTGTGGCATGAAGTTACAAGGACGGTGGCTAGCATCCATCTGTTGCTTGATGATCTTAGTCCAACCGGTGCGGCAAGCGCCTGTAGAACCTGGCATCGCAAAGATAACCGTGTGGTTAGCAAAACCCGCAATCGCACGAGATTGAATTGTCGAAGTACCGATCTCTTCGTAAGATACTTGACGGAATAGCTCACCAAAGCCTTCTACTTCTTTGTCGAACAGTGGCTTAAGCGCTTCAGGCGTGCTGTCACGAGAAGTGAAACCAGTACCACCCGTGATCATGATAGCTTGTACGCTTTCATCAGCGATCCATTTAGATACGATCGCACGGATCTTGTACATGTCATCAATAACGATTTGCTTATCAACCACGTTGTGACCCGCTTCTTTAGCATGCTCTGCTAGGTAACCGCCTGAAGTGTCGTTTTCTTCTGTACGAGTATCTGAAACCGTTAGTACTGCGATGTTTGCTGCTTGGAATTTGCTTTCTGCGTGACCCATTTGTTCACCTATATAAATTTTTCATTAGACTGATTCGCCCAGCCTGAAGAAGCTGAGCGATAAAATGCTTTAGAGTGTGTAGCGGGTTAACCGCCGATTGACGCCAAGTTTGGAGTCATGCCGCTGTTGCCATCGTGTAAGAAGTGGCTAACGGACTTGGTTTGAAGCTGAGCCTGAATTCGATCAATGAGTTCTTGCTCTTGTTGATCTTCTTGAATCAGATCTCTCAGTTCAACACCATGGTCGCCAAACAGACATAAGTGAAGTTTACCGGTCGCAGAAACGCGCAGTCGGTTACAACTCTCACAAAAGTCTTTCTCGTAAGGCATGATCAAACCGATTTCACCCTTGTAGTCTGGGTGGACAAACACTTGCGCCGGGCCATCGTTAACGGCTTTGACTTTTAACAGCCAACCATTAGCAATAAGCTGGTTGCGAATCGCAACGCCAGACACATGATGTTTATCGAACAACTCGTCCATCTCGCCGGTTTTCATCAGCTCGATAAAACGTAATTGAATAGGTTTGTCTTTGATCCAATTAAGGAAGGCTGGTAATTCCTGACTATTGAGGTCTTTCATTAATACGACGTTGACTTTGACTTGTTCAAAGCCAACCTCAAACGCTTTATCAATGCCTCGCATAACCTCAGTAAACTTATTCTCACCAGTGATCTGATGGAACATGCGCGAATCTAAACTATCCACGCTCACGTTTATATGGGTTAAACCAGCATCACGCCATTGCCCTACTTGTTTCTCCATGCGGTAGCCATTCGTTGTGGTGGCTACTTTTTCGATGCCTGGAGTAGAAGCAACGGTATGTATGATTTCAGGAAAGTCTTTACGCAGACTCGGCTCTCCGCCTGTAATGCGGATCTTTGAGGTACCACAATCTGCAAACGCTTTAACAACGCGTTTGATCTCGGGAACACTTAAAAAAGACGAGTTTTTTTGCCCTGACGGTTTGTAACCATCTGGCAAGCAGTAAGTACATTTAAAGTTACAGACGTCTGTAACCGACAAGCGCAAGTAATAAAACTTGCGATGGAATCTATCTTCGAATTGTTGCGCCACGGAACACCTTTCCAAACACGGGAGGCATAATCATTTCCAATTAAGCCCTTGTGACAACATGTCACTGGCTCTTGATGCGTATCGGTACAGCAAATACCACTGTGCGACTTAGCATGCGAGAGCTCGGAGTTATGGCAACTGAGCGTTATATTCACACGCGCAGTAGCTGAGTAATAAAATACTTAATATTTGTACGTGAATCTAGCTCTGATGGTAAAAAACGGGTCACATCGGCAAAAAAAACGTATCAAACGCTCAAAATAACTCTTGTTGAGTATATAGCGAGAAGCATTTAACCTAAATTATAGTTGGTAATAACCTAACAAGAACAATAAATGAATATTTACTCTTCAAAGAAAGTCGTAGCAATCGGCGGTGGCCATGGCTTAGGTCGCATGTTAGCTGCATTAAAAGACTTTGGTAACAACGCAACTGGCATTGTTGCAACGACAGATAACGGCGGTTCCACCGGACGTATTAGAGATTGCCAAGGTGGCATCGCATGGGGAGATACACGCAACTGTATCAACCAATTAATCACAGAGCCTTCAATCAGTTCGATGATGTTCGAATACCGCTTTCGTGGTCAAGGTGAGCTAGACGGTCATAACTTGGGTAACCTAATGCTGACGGCGTTAGACAACCTTTCCGTTCGCCCATTGGAAGCAATTAACCTGATTCGAAATATGCTCAAGGTCGATGTCAATATCGTGCCGATGACTGAGCATCCTTCAGACCTCACGGCTCTATCAATGGACGGCCGCTGGGTTACCGGCGAAACCAACGTTGATGACATGACGGAAAAGCTGCGCATGATGGACTTGTCTCCAGAAGTGCCAGCAACCAAAGAAGCCGTTGCTGCCGTTGAGCAAGCAGACTGCATTGTCCTTGGCCCTGGAAGCTTTTTAAC
Organism: Vibrio sp. 10N.286.52.C3; assembly: GCF_041468865.1. Classification (NCBI taxonomy): domain Bacteria; kingdom Pseudomonadati; phylum Pseudomonadota; class Gammaproteobacteria; order Vibrionales; family Vibrionaceae; genus Vibrio; species Vibrio sp. 10N.286.52.C3. The sequence goes on from NZ_JBFRJM010000011.1 coordinate 39,862, forward strand.
CAGTGTGATGCCCCCTCTTCTCCTTCCAGAGATTGGCAAAGCAATCTCTGAGAACACCAAGGCAAAAGTTATCTTCGTTGAAAACCTTTCACCAGAGCACGGTCCCGCAGGGAAAATGACGCTTCAAGAGCAATTGGAGTGGTGTGAACGTACCTGTAAGGCAAGGAAAATAGACATCGTGTTAGGCAATGAACCTCACCCGGAACTAGAAGTGCAATGGAATTGTGTGACCACAGATCTTGCATCGGCAAACCGAGATTGGCGACACGACCGTGTGAAGCTTCAACAAGCCATTGAAGCCCAGTTGGCGTAGCCATAGGTTCAAGCGACAAACAACAAAAAAGGAGCATGCTGCTCCTTTTTTAATCTCAGTAATAACTCGCTGTTTTAAAGGTCCGTCATCAACTGCTGATATTCAGTGTACGTCGATAACAGGAGGTCTTGCATATCTTGAAAATCAATCTCGGTTACAGGCAACGCTTGCTTCACTTTTGCGTCTAAGCTAATCGCAAAACTACACAAAGAATCCGCACCAAAGCTTGCTGCGCTGCTCTTAAGCGCATGACTGATATCAGCCAAGTACTTAGAGGTATCCGACTCTTTATTTATCTCTAGGTGTTCGTAGTAGCCTTTCAACTCACCTAAAAAGATTTCCAGTAAAACCGGGACATTCTCTTGGCCTATTTCGCCGGCAAGCTCATCAACTTTTTGCTGATTTAATACTTTCGTCATTATTATTTTCTTATTGTTTGTTGATTACTGCTTCGCATTCCACGTTTGCAACTTACGGTATATCGTCGATGGACTGACATCTAAGAAACCTGCCGCACGAGGGATGTTGCCATCACACGCTTTAATGGCCTGCTCGATAGCCGTTTTCTCAGTGATCCACAATGGGAAAATATCTTTTACCGTGATGTCTTCATTCTGCTTCTCTTTCAATCGCAGACTGTTTTCAATCGGTTGGTTCAACGGTGGTGGAAGCATGTTGAGAGTAATCTCTTTGCCGTTATTCAAAACCACCACGTTCCGCAACACGTTTTGTAGCTGACGAACGTTACCCGGCCACTCATATTGATTAAAGCGATCAAGTACTTCCTGAGCAAAACGTACAAACGCCTTCCCCTCCTCGACCGACATATAGCCTAGCAGAGAATACGCGATCTCGATGACATCTTCACCACGCTCACGCAATGGCGGCAAGTGCAATGGAATCACGTATAAACGATAGTATAAATCTTCTCTAAAGCGACCTTCTTGTACTTCTTTCCAAGGGTCACGGTTGGTCGCACACACAAAACGAACGTCGACACTCTTCATCTTCGAAGAGCCGACTTTTTGGAAAGTACCGGTTTGGATAAAGCGCAGCAGCTTGGTTTGCAGCTCTAAGTCCATTTCGCACAGTTCATCAAGGAACAGTGTTCCACCATCAGCAAGCTCAGCAGCACCTTGGCGATCGGTCGCAGCACCGGTAAAGGCACCTTTAACGTGGCCAAACAGCTCACTTTCAATCAGGTCTTTAGGGATAGCGGCACAGTTAATCGCGATGAACGGCTTATCGCCACGCTTACTCGCCGCATGAATGGCTTCTGCACATACCTCTTTACCGGTACCACTTTCACCAGTAATGAAAATGCTCGCCTTACTCGATGCAGCAGAATCGATAGTTCGGTAAACCTGCTGCATGGTTTGGCTGCTGCCGATAAAACCTTGGTAGTTCTGGTTTCCCGGGTGTTCCGAGCTATTTTTAAGTTTGGTGGCTTTGCGGATCGCATTATTCACCGTAATACGGAGTCGGTCGGCTTCACACGGTTTGATAAGGAAATCTTGAGAGCCATGACGCATCGCTTCTACAGCGGTATCGATAGAGCCGTGAGCCGTCATGAAGATAACTGGAACTTCAGGGTATTTTTGTTTTACAGCAAATAGTACGTCCATACCCGTCATATCAGGCAGACGTAGATCTAATAAAATAAGGTCTGGGATTCGATGATTCAAACTCTCGATTGCATCGCGGCCAGTGCCGACAATGTTGATATCAATTTCGAGCGGTGTAAGATACGAGCGATATAAAGCTGCTACCGAAGCGGTATCCTCTACCATCAACAAATACTTCGATTTGTTATCTAGCGTTTTTGATTGCATATCCTAGCCATTTATAATTTGCATTTCTTATTATAGTCGCATTCCGCTTTGCATTATGCAAATTAGCCACAGTATTTGTAGTGTGTTTTTTTACTTGCTTCAAACAATCAATGTTTTATCTATCTGGCACGAACGATGCAACGGTATAAATGACCTTCGGGTCACCTAGCCAACTGACGTTGTTAGTGGACCGATTGTTCACAAACGTAAGCCAGTAGAACATTTACTACTGGCTGTTTTTTTGTCTGAAACACTCTCAATTCTTGTGTTGAGGGGGATCAATTCTCGAGCGAAAAGTGAGATTAGCTGTTGGTAATAAACTGCTTTCTTAACTGATCAATTTCATCACGCTTCTGTGCGGCCAATTCAAATTCCAGATTCTGAGCATGCTGATACATCGCAGATTCTAGCTTGCTGATCTCTTTATCAAGCTGTTGCGGCGTAAGTACTGCATAACTTTCAGAAGGCTCTGCCACCTTAGATAGTGGAACTTGTTTCGATTGGCGCTGCTGCTTCGACTTGGTTAGATCACCCAGTTCCATAATGTCTTTGATATTGCGTTTCAACGCTTGCGGAGTGATGCCTTGCTCTTCGTTGTAGGCTTGCTGTTTCTCGCGACGACGATCGGTTTCATCAATCGCTTTTCTCATCGACTTAGTAATCGAATCACCATAAAGGATTGCTCGACCTTCCAAGTTACGAGCAGCACGACCAATGGTTTGAATCAGAGAACGCTCAGAACGCAAGAAGCCCTCTTTATCTGCATCAAGAATCGCCACCAGCGACACTTCAGGCATATCCAAACCTTCACGAAGTAAGTTAATGCCCACTAACACATCGAACTTGCCCAAACGTAGGTCTCGGATGATCTCTACACGCTCAACGGTATCGATATCCGAGTGCAAGTAACGCACTTTAACGCCGTGCTCACTTAGGTATTCGGTTAAGTCTTCTGCCATTCTCTTGGTCAACGTGGTAACCAAAACACGCTCTTCTTTCACTGAACGGATTCTGATTTCAGACAGTAAGTCATCCACCTGCGTCGCGACAGGTCTTACTTCGATGATTGGGTCTAACAGACCAGTAGGACGTACCACTTGATCAGCAATCTCGCCATCTGATTTTTCAATCTCGTAATTACCTGGTGTTGCCGACACAAAAATCGTTTGTGGGGCTATAGACTCAAATTCTTCAAACTTCATTGGACGGTTATCCAATGCAGAAGGCAGTCTAAAACCAAACTCGACCAAGGTTTCTTTACGAGAACGGTCACCTTTATACATCGCACCAATTTGCGGCACAGTCACGTGTGACTCATCGATGATCAGCAAACCATCATCAGGCAGGTAGTCAAATAACGTTGGCGGCGCTTCCCCTTCCGCACGGCCGCTCAAGTATCGTGAATAGTTTTCGATACCGGAACAGAAGCCAAGCTCAGTCATCATCTCAATATCAAACTGAGTTCTTTGAGAGATACGCTGCTCTTCCAAAAGCTTATTGTTGTCTTTTAAGTATTGAGCACGATCGCGCAGTTCGTCCTTGATGTTCTCAATCGCCTCAAGGATTTTTTCTCTTGGCGTTACATAGTGAGTTTTTGGATAAACCGTAAAGCGCGGCAAGTCTCTTTGTTTCACCGCACCAGTCAGAGGATCAAAAATACTAATGCAGTCCACTTCGTCATCGAACATCTCAATTCGAACCGCATCTTGGTCAGATTCAGCCGGAAAGATATCAATCACCTCACCACGAACACGGAACTGACCACGTTCAAAGGCGACATCGTTTCTTGAATATTGCAGCTCAGCCAATCGACGCAGGATGTCTCGCTGATCCATCACCTCGCCACGACTCAAATGAAGCATCATCTTCAAATAAGACTTAGGATCACCCAGACCGTAGATAGCCGACACAGAAGCCACAATGATGGCGTCTTTTCGTTCTAATAAGGCTTTGGTTGCCGAAAGCCTCATTTGTTCGATATGAGCGTTCACAGACGCATCTTTCTCGATGAACGTGTCCGTGGTTGGAACGTAGGCTTCAGGTTGGTAGTAATCGTAGTAAGAAACGAAATACTCAACGGCATTGTTTGGAAAGAAAGATTTCATCTCACCGTAAAGTTGAGCCGCCAATGTCTTGTTAGGCGCTAACAGAATCGCAGGTCTTTGAGATTGGGAAATGACGTTGGCAAGGGTAAAGGTTTTACCTGAGCCCGTTACCCCTAGTAGAGTTTGATGTGCCAAACCAGAATCTAATCCGTCTAATAATTTGGTTATCGCTGTCGGCTGATCACCGGACGGGCTGTAGTCCGATACCAAGTCAAAGAGTTTACTCATAGGTCGCCATTTCCATACTGTTTTTTTAATCAGGTCATTGTCACTCTAGGAGGAGTGTCGTTGCAACAATTATCTAGAGAAATGCATCTTAAGATCAGAGATCAGTTATAGCTTTTATTTTTAGAACTTGGTATTATCCGTGCCCTGCAAAGTTTCCCCAGCTAAATTACTCGAATTTTAATCCACTACTTTTCCCCAAAAAACCTAAAAATACCGCTTGTTTTACTGTTCGTTTTATAATCTACAAAAGTTATACAATTGCGACATTTTTCTATAAATCTTTTAAATACATTACGTTAGATAAGGTTTTTACATTTTTCGATTTATCCCGATTATTGTTGTTAAAGTTTCACACACACACTTATCCACAATTTTGGTGGATAACTAAAGCAAAGCTAAATCCTATAAGGCGTTCAAGAAAGTAAAGTTTTTTATCTTACTTTTTTCTGATATTTTTTATTGACAGAAATCCGGACAATTATTAGAATTCGCGTCGCTAACAAGCAATTCCCCTTTAGTTCAGTTGGTAGAACGGCGGACTGTTAATCCGTATGTCGCAAGTTCAAGTCTTGCAAGGGGAGCCAAATTCAGAAAAGAGCCCAATCGAAAGATTGGGCTCTTTTCGTATATAACTGCGACTAACTTGTTCCAAGTTAATGTCACAAACCTAGCCGCCCGCGTTCAAGTCTCGACAAGGGGGCCAAATTTAAAGAAGCCGCATCATTCGATGCGGCTTTTTGCGTTTTAGTCGAAACAAAAGCTCTACAGGCACAGCTTTGATTAACCAACATCCATAAAAAACGCCTCACAAGGAGGCGTTTGGGCTTAGTGACTAAACTGAGCGTTATTCTAGATTCGACGTCGTTTTAGCGGTTATGCTTCTGCTGCAACAACATTCGTCTGAGTCTCGTTACCCGCTTGGTCTTTATCAAACCCTTCATGCAGGTGGTAGTAGCGCTTATAAACAAGAGCACTTACCGTCATTAGAATCGCTGGTAAACCTACCATCATAAACTGCAGTCCCATGATAGTGCTGTCAGACTGTTCCACGTTTGGTACATAACCCACCACAGACAAGCCCATACCAACAATAAAACCACCAGCCGCGCCTGCAAACTTAACAAGCATCGTTTGAACAGAGAAGATAACACTCTCACTGCGACGACCCGTTTTGTGTTCACCGTAATCAACAACATCGGCAAGCATTACAGTTTGCAGTGCGTTAGCGATACCCACACCAAACTTGATAGCAGCACCTGCGATACCGATTAGAATCGCGTTACCTGGAGCGATAAAGCCCATGATAAGTAGAGTGGTACAAGACAGCACTGGGAAGCCACAAGCGATAACCCATAGGTGTTTGCGTGGTAACACTGATGCAATACGAGGGAACAAGAATACGCCTGCAACTTCAGCGATACCTGCCACCATCATATAAACGGGGAACAAGTCAGCGTTGCCTAAAGCGTAAGAGAAGTAGTAAATCGCAAAACCACCCACCAACAAGTTTGCTATTTGGAACGACAATACGGTACCAATAAGTGCTTTTAGTTGGTCATTCTTACCAATGATAACCATTACATCTTTAAAGCTGAAACGCTCAGCTGGTTTCGCATTTGCTGGTGCCGATTTTTCTTTTACGTTGCGAGCAATCAAGAATGCACTCATCACGAACAGCACAGCAATCAACATAGCAACGTTGAAGAAACCTTGTCCTTGGTCGCCGTCACCCAGTTTACCGACAATATGTAGCCCGTAAGTACCCGTAATAAACCACGCCAAGCTAGCAAATAATCGTGGCCAAACAACCAGCTTTTCACGTTCTTGACGAGAGCTCGATAGTGCAGGAATCAAAGACCAATATGGAATGTCCATAATAGTGTACGTAAGGCCCCACAGAATATAAGCAGCCGCTGCATAAATGTATAACGTAGTGCCTTCAAACATATGCGTACTAAAAAGACCAACAAGCACTACAGCATTTAACAGGGTTCCAATCACTATCCAAGGACGGAATTTACCAAACTTAGAGCGTGTGTTATCAACGATAACGCCCATCATTGGGTCGGTCACCGCGTCGACAATGCGCGCGGCCAAAAAGATAGTACCCACAAATGCCGCTGACAGCCCAGCAACATCGGTGAAGTAAAACATTAAGAAGATGTAGATTGGAGCACAGGCAAAGTCTTTACCTAAAGCCCCAAGTCCATACGATAATTTGGTTTGTAGAGTAATTTGATCAGACATAGTATTTCCTTCAGGCGCGTAACTTCATCTCCTAACAGACGTTGAAACGCTTACCTTTTATTTATAATAATTTATCCACTCAAGTTCTGTTTTAGAGCCACTCTGTGGTCGCTTCTTAAAACACTCAAGTATCAAGTCCGATGCTAATGTAACCATTCCAACGAACAGATACTGTGATCAACAACCACTCCATGGAAACGTTTTCAGTCAAATATCCAAAGTGAGAGATCGAACAATAAAACCCTCGAATTGATAGAGAATATCGCTAATTAAAGTGCTCAAAACAGTTCATTGTGTGAAATAACGCATGAGAACGATTACATAAGTACAGTATCACGCTGGGAATACCTACAGTTCTCCAATCTATACGGGCACATCAAATTGATTTGATAGTTCATGACGGCTTATTAAAGGCAATAAAAAACCGCGTAATTTCACCTACGCGGTTCATCAAATATAAAGCCTATGCTAAAACTTACTCGATACGTTCAAACTTAATCAGCATCGCTGTTTCTGCGTCAAGTATTGGCATCGTCAGCCCCACCTCGGCACACCAAGCACCTGATAATTCACAGCAAGACTCTGTCCATGGCGGTTGATAATTCACAATATCATCGTAATTTGACGGTTTATCAATCACAGATACCTTGTATAAACTTTGTGGATCTAGCCCAGGTATACGCAAATGACCACTCAATGAATTGGTTGGCATCGCAAGCTGTGCAATCATCACCACAGCTTCTGACACATCTTCGGAGACGACCGCATGGATTTGATGGGCACTATCGTCCGTTGGAACTCGCCAAGTTCTCCCGCTATGCAGTAACGGGCGCAGCATCTTATGTAGCTTGATGTAGTGTTCAAAGCCCTGCTTCTCTTCTTGCACTTCTTTCACAGGATCTAATTCAATCCCCATATGACCAAACAGTGCTGTTAGACCACGAAACTCAATACTATGACGACGACGAGTGCTGTGGCAGTGGCTCGCACCAATATGGCTTCCCATTACCTCAGGGGGGAAGAAGTAACTCATCCCACGCTGAATCGTTTGTCTTTCCAGAGCGTCATTGTTATCAGACGCCCAAAAACGTTGCGTACGCTTAAGAACCTCAAAATCGATACGACCACCACCAGCCGCACACGATTCAATATCAACCATTGGGTGCTTCTCTCGGACTTTATCGACCAACTCATAATAACGAGCGGTTTGTTGATGAGCCGCAGCCCTGCCTAGATGCGCAGGTTGTACAACTTCTCGGTTCATATCCCACTTAATGTAAGCAATGTTGTACTGACTTAAGAAGTGGTCAAGACGCTCAAACAAAAAGTCGAATGCTTGTTGATTCTGAAGATCGATAACATATTGATTACGACCCGTTGGTTGGTCATAGCCGTCAACCGCAAGCAACCAGTCTGGATGGGCTCGGTATAAGTCAGAATCCTTATTGATCATCTCAGGTTCGAACCACAATCCAAACTCCATACCCAACTGATTAACGTGCTCAACTATCGGATCTAAACCATTTGGGTATTTTTCTTCATCTAAGAACCAATCCCCTAGCGCAGCCTTGTCTCCGCAGCGCCCTTTGAACCAGCCATCGTCAATGATAAAACGCTCTACTCCCATATCCGCGGCTTGGCTAGCCATCGACATAATATAATCAGGATCATGGTCAAAATAGATGCCTTCCCAAGTATTAAGATGGATAGGTCGAGGCTTTTGTGCGAAAGACTCCGGCAAGATGGAACAACGCACATGGGAGTGGAACTGATGGCTCATTCCATTTAAGCCTTCCGAACTGAAACTGGCATATAACCAAGGTGTCGTTAAGCTTTCACCTTCATCCAATGTAATCTCACCCGGTAGATAAATAACTTCCGCTTGCACGTAGCGACGACCGTCTGCTTTTACATCCGCGCGCAGTCTGTGGTTACCACTCCAAGCGAAGTGAATCCCCCACACATCACCTGCCATTTCATTAAAGTTAGCGGTACCGACAACCATCGCTGGATAATGTTCATGAGACGTTCTTCCGCGACGATTTTCTTGCTGATAGCCCCCTTGCTGTAAGGGTTGACGCACCGTTTGGAACTCATGTACCCAGCGGCCGTAGTACGTCATCAACTCATTAGCTCTTGCTGGTAATGGCAAAGTATTGGCGAGACGGTTCACCTGATAAAGGCCGGCTTTAACGTTGGTTAAGGTGTGACGAGATTTCACAACATCATGTTTATCGAGGCATAACTCGGTTGTTAAACGTAAGCCTGCACGTATATCTTCACTCTCAATGATTAGGCTAGATGGTGTTTGTTGAACATCCGTAATAGAGAAAACAGGCGCCCAGTCCAATCCGTCTCGGTGCCCTTCTAATGCCGGACTGCTGAAAACACCGCGCCCGAGCTCTGGGCTCAGAGACATAGCAACATCATTATCAAGGCGGCCGTATGGAACCGGTCTTTCAAGAGAAACACGGAAGCTAGCTAAATCACCACGAACGGGAGCTCCCCAATGAAGAATTTCGGCAAAATCGCCAAGTTCTACAATCAGTTGCGAGTGTTGACCGGTAATATCAATTAGGGATTTATTCGTCATTTTTTTAACCTTAACGCGTTTAATTACCCCGTATCATAATTATTAAGCCCAGAGTTTCTGTGATCAAACTCGAAATCATGAAAACGTTTCCAGTAAATATTCAAGACTGATAACTTTGGTAAATAGCTCCTAATTCAAAGATTTAGATTGACCACCATTCCATCTCATATTGCCTACCTCTAGGTAGAATTGAACTTTCCACTCTAAATAAAGCAATATAAAACGATAATTAATGGCAATTTAATCTTTTAAATTCAGTACATTAAATCAAAGTTCCCATTAACACATAGGCTAAAATACATTTCCTCTTGAACTGATCACATCACACTCGTATTCTTAGATCTTCGAGTACATCTATGAAGTGTCTCTCTGGGTCCTAACTTTTACATTCCAGCTTGACGGTACAGAACACGATGCTTGTAGCCTTGCTGCTGCATTTGCTTTGATACTTACTTCCTTGTCTCACGAGCCCAGTTATCATTAACTGGGCTGCTTTTCCTCAAAGCCCTCGAACAACCCGACACTCAAAGTACCTCAAACCCGCTTCACCTCAAATTCCAAGACAACCAACAGCATAATCACTCCCTCTAAACCACCGCATAGCACTGAGTAAAGAAAACGATTCCACTTTAAAATCACAAAACCTAGCGTAAAAACACCTATACAAGCCCAATAATCAGATCAAAATCACACAAAATAATCACAAACCCATCAATAGCATAAAAATGCCAACTTCATCATGAAAACGTTTCCAGAGTTTATTTACACTCTCGCTCGAGTTAGGACTCAAACATAAAAATATCCATAAATAAAAAATAATGGAGACACTTCATGAAACAAAAAATGCTAGTCAAAGCATTAGGATTCACTCTGTCCCTCGCCCCATTAGTCAGCTTCGCTGCAGTGGAGAACGTAACGTATTTTGGTTATGCAAAATGGGGCAACATCTACACCGATAATGACCAACATAACGACGGCAAAGGAGAACGCAACGACGTTATTCGAGCGGGCCAAGGTTACGGTAACTACCGTTTAGGTAATGAACTAAATTGGTGGGAAGCGGGAGTGAAAGCCGATGTATGGCGTGACAATGACGCCTATTTTGACACCACGATTTATCTAGGCAGTGGAGATAGCTGGGGAGACGTGAGTACGATTCAGCTTTGGTCAGCAGGCCATGGGCTTATCGACGGCCAACCCAACGCAAAAATTTGGGCAGGTGAACGTTTTTACCGTCGCCACGAAGTCCACATGATAGATGTGAAGTACTGGGATACATCCAGCACCGGTCTTGGTATTGAAGATTGGGATCTCGGCTTTGCTGATGCTCACTTAGCTTGGATGGCACCAAACTCTTCAAGTGACGATGGACGCAGCCTTCATAACATCGATGCCCGCTTAAGTGGCATTGAGCTAAGTGAAACAGCAGACCTAACACTCGGCCTAAACTACGTAACCACGCAGAACTCAAGCTACGACGATAAAGACATTACTACTTCTGGCGCAATGCTCTCTGCTCTTTACCGTCAAGCTTGGAACTACGGTTCAAACACCTTGGCCTTCCAATATGGTACCGATGCGTTGGCAGGTGGATTAATGAGTGCTGAAGGTGGATCAAACAGAAAATACAGCACGGGTGTGGAACACGATGGTTCTAGCTGGCGCCTATTTAACCACGGTGACTTGAATATCAGTGAAGATGTTCAAGTGATGTACTCCATCGCTTATCAAGACAAAAACCTAGATAACAACGATGGTGAGAAGTGGTTCAGTGTCGGAGCTCGTCCTCAATATGCTTGGACAGATTACATGTCGACAGCATTAGAGGTGGGTTACGAAACGGTAGAAGCTCAAAACGGCTCGGGCACCAACGATATGTATAAAGTGACCGTGGCTCAAATGTTCCAAGCTGGAAAAGGGGTATGGGCTCGTCCATCTATTCGTATTTTTGCGACGTACTCTGAATCCAACAACGAATGGGATCGTGGTAACGAGACTTATGGAACGGCAACAAGCATCAATGCCGAGACTGTTGACGAGATTACCTTTGGTTTCAACGTAGAGACTTGGTGGTAAACCACCACACCCGAGCGTCTGTTCAATCAACGAATTGACGCTCAACACTGGAATAGCAATTTAACGGGGAAAGCCGATGTTTTCCCCTTTACTAAGGTAACAATCAGATGAAATTAAAATCATTGGTGATCATTGTCGCGGCACTCACAGTTAGCGCATGCAGCGGAATACCTGAAAAGGAACTTAATACTGATTTCAATGAGAGTGCATGCTGCTCTCAGCTAAGTGCGCTGCCAATGACGCAATTGTCTGTTCCATTCCACCAACAAGTGATTATGGACGGTCATTTACCGACCCTTTCCTCTTCATTGTTAAATGACAATACACAAGCGGATAGCCAACGCTTTCCGACCATCGCGTACCAAATCAGTGACACGACAGAATCGCTGTCCTTACTCATTCGTTCATACATTAAAAATGATGCGCTATTCGCACCGTCTATTTATGTCTTTGACAAACAATGGCGACTGCTTGGTCAATACAGTACTAACGACTTCACTTACTACCCGACAGCGATGCAAGGGTTAGAAAGAATTGAAGCATCAATTGCACTCGAACCTCAACGAGACAACGCGCAATTTATTGTGGTCAGCGCCGATAGCACTAAGTTAGATAGCGCCATCAATCGAATTCATCCTGAAGATCTGTATTCAGAATCTCAGCAGATTATTGGCAATAAGCAACTGCCGTTGACTGCGACGTTGAGCAACGTAGGTGTCATTGATGTTACGGCGAGCAAATCAACAAACAGTGCGGTTTTGACTCTATTGGCTGAGCTTGGTGTTTCATCCGACAATGAACCCGAAACCTTAGGTTCAAAGCAAGTTTCTCAACCATCAAATCAGACAATTGAAACCAATCAAAAGGCGCAATGGCTGAATATCCAAAAAGACATTGACCAAGCCCTAAACAACAATGACATCAAACAAGCTGCATTTATTGCTAATCAAGCGGCCGAACAGGGCATACCCGAAGCAAAAGATTATTTATTAAAACAGCTCGCTGAATAGCTGAATAGCTGAATAAGCCAACAGAACAATACGCATAACCAACGATTTGATAACGGTCATCACGGCTTAAAAGACCGATGACTTAATAGAATTATTACCAATATTGAACACTTTAAGAGTAGGAATACCATGAAGGCATTTTCAAACATCATCCAAAGACGCGATTGGGAAAACCCACAGTCTGTGAATATCCACTGCCTTAATGCGCACAGCCCATTATCAAGCTACCGCAACCTTAAGCACGCTCGAGACGGCATTGAGTCACAACGTAAATCTCTTAATGGACAATGGAAGTTCAAATACTTTGATGCACCTGAACAAGTTGACGGTGAATTTATCGAAACAAGTTTCAATGACTCACAATGGGACGAGATTACCGTACCATCGAACTGGCAAATGCAAGGCTACGATAAACCTATCTACGCCAACGTAAAATACCCATTTGAAGTGAACCCACCGTTTGTACCGGCAGAAAACCCAACCGGTTGTTACCGCACTCAAATTACGTTGACTAAAAATGACCTAAAGAACACCCAACGTATTATCTTTGATGGCGTCAATTCCGCTTTTCATCTTTGGTGTAATGGCAATTGGGTTGGTTACAGCCAAGATAGCCGCTTACCTGCCGAGTTCGACTTAACTCAGTATCTAACTGTTGGCGACAATACGCTTTCTGTCATGGTGATACGTTGGTGTGATGGTAGCTATTTAGAAGACCAAGATATGTGGTGGCTAAGCGGTATTTTCCGTGATGTGACCTTACTAGCTAAACCAAAGCAGTGCATTGAAGATGTGTTCGTTACGCCGGACTTAGACGCATGCTATCGCGATGGTTCACTGTCTATTGTCACCAAAATTACGGCACCAGACACTTACAAAGTTCAGGTTCAACTGTTTGACGGTGAAAACGCGGTGACTGAACCGCTTATCGATCGCCCTCATAATCGACGAATTGACGAGCGTGGCACCTACGATGATGTGGTATTCCAAACTCTTCATGTTCGAGATCCGAAGAAATGGAGCGCAGAAGTTCCTAACCTTTACCGAATTGTCGTGTCATTGCTTGATAGGCAAGGTAACCACATAGAAAGTGAAGCTTATCAAGTTGGATTCCGTAAAGTCGAAATGACAGACGGTCAGCTAAAGCTAAACGGCAAACCGCTATTGATTCGCGGCGTCAACCGTCATGAGCATCACCCAGAGTTGGGGCATGTGATGACAGAAGAAGACATGATCCGCGATATCTGTCTAATGAAGCAGTACAACTTCAATGCTGTGCGCACCGCTCACTACCCTAACCACCCACGATGGTACGAGCTGTGTGACGAATACGGTTTATATGTGTGTGATGAAGCGAACATCGAGACCCATGGCATGCAGCCTATGAATCGCTTGTCTGCGGATCCGCAATGGGCACACGCTTATATGAGTCGCTATACGCAAATGGTCATGCGTGATAAGAACCACCCTTCTATCATCATCTGGTCTTTGGGCAACGAGTCAGGGCACGGCAGCAGCCACAATGCGATGTATGCTTGGTCGAAACAGTACGATCCTTCTCGCCCGGTACAGTATGAAGGCGGTGGTTCAAATACCACAGCGACCGATATCATTGCGCCAATGTACGCACGCGTTAACAGCACTATCGAAGACGATGCCGTTCCAAAATGGTCTATCAAGAAATGGGTTTCTCTGCCTAACGAGCAACGCCCGCTTATTCTTTGTGAATACGCACACGCAATGGGTAACAGTTTGGGTAGCTTTAATGATTACTGGGATGCATTCCGAGAATATCCTCGCCTACAAGGCGGTTTCATCTGGGATTGGGTTGACCAAGGACTAAGCCAATGGGATGAAAACGGTGAACACTTCTGGGCCTACGGTGGAGACTTTGGCGATGTCATCAACGACCGTCAGTTCTGCATCAACGGTTTGATCTTCCCAGATCGCAGCGTACACCCGACCTTAGAAGAGGCGAAATACTGCCAGAGAATGATCAATGTTACGTTAGCAGAGCAAACTGAAGATCAATGCCGCCTAACGGTAACCAATGAAAACCTGTTCCGAGCGACTGACAATGAAATCTTACGCTGGCAATTGCTCGAAAATGGCATCGTGATTCAATCAGGGCAACAAGTATTATCCGTTGCTGAAGATAGTAAACAAGACCTGGTAATTGACCTTGCTTTCACGCCAAAAGCACAAGCCGAATATCATCTCAACACCGATATTACCCTGACTCATTCAACCAAGTGGGCAGAAGAAGGCCATGTTTGTGCGACGGAGCAATTTGCTTTACGAAACCATGCTGGCTTGCAATTCCCTAGCACTGCAAATGCTTTGGCTCCTAAGTTAAATCAGCAAGACAATAAAGTGGTCGTGTCTAGTCTAGATGAGACACATCAATGGCAATGGGATACAAAGAGTGGATTGTTGACCCACTGGATCGTTGATGGGCAACCGCAAGTTATCAAGGCACCTGTCGATAACTTCTATCGCGCGCCACTTGATAACGATATTGGTATCAGTGAGATAGACAACATCGACCCAAATGCATGGGTTTGTCGTTGGGAACTTGCAGGCATTGGTCAATGGGAACGTCAGTGTACAAGTTGTGTAGTGCAAGCACTCGCAGACTCAGTACAAGTGACGTCAGTATTCGCCTACCAATTTAATGGCCAAATCCAAGCGATTACAAAATGGCAATACACCTTAAATAGCTTAGGTGAAATGAATATCGCGATTGATGTCAACTTAGCCGATCACTTACCACCGATGCCGCGCATTGGTCTTGAAATGGAACTGCCTTTACCACTCGAAACAAGCAATGAAACTCCAGTTTCTTGGCAGGGATTAGGTCCTTTTGAAAACTATCCAGACCGTTTGGCCGCTGCTCGATTCGGTTTACACAAACAAACACTGAATCATATGCACACGCCGTATATATTCCCAACCGATAGCGGGTTACGTTGCGGAACCAAAAACTTGAATGTTGGAAATATCGGGATCGAAGGCGATTTTTCATTCAGTGTGAGTCAGTACAGCCAGCAACAATTAACGGATGCTAAGCATACCAATGACCTAACTCGTGAAGAGAAAATCTATGTACGCGTAGATCACCAACATATGGGCGTTGGTGGTGATGATTCTTGGAGTCCAAGTGTTCACCAAGAGTTTCAACTCACCGACAATCAATATCGTTATCAGGTTACGCTAACAAGCGCATCGTAAGCAGATTCGGGCCAAGTGGTTTGCTCTAAAGCCACTTGGTTCCCTATTACTTTGGGTTACCTATGATTACCTTACTTCACACGACAACAGTTCACACGCCAATGTGACTCAAAAGCCAAGCTCAAATCTAGAGCTTGGCTTTTTATTTTCAAACAAATCAACCAACCAAAAATAAACCATCAAACCTCGTCATATTTGATGTTTAGTATTTGAATTGGCTAACTATCCGTTGTTAAATGTCCAACCACTAGCACAGCATTATATTCAGAATAAGAGAGCGGAATGGCTACCATTAAAGATGTTGCGAAGGAAGCAGGCGTATCAATCGCGACCACCTCTCGAGTAATCAACAATGCACCTCACACCAGTGAAACCGCAATTGCGGCGGTAAAAGCCGCTATGGAAAAACTCGGCTATCGCCCAAATGCCAACGCCCGTGCATTGGTCAGCAAATCTTCAAACGCGATTGGTGTACTGGTTAATGATGTTTCTGCCCCGTTCTTCGGCTCGATGATCAAAGCCATTGATACCGTGGCAAGTGAGCAAGAAAAGCAGTTACTGATTGGCAGTGGCTACCATGACGCCACCAAAGAGCGTAATGCGATTAACCTGCTTATCAACAGCCGCTGCGAATCACTCGTCGTTCACAGCAAAGGCATTAGCGACGAAGAATTGGTTAAGCTAGCGAATGAAGTGCCCGGCTTGGTTCTCATCAACCGAATTGTTCCCGATATCGAAAACCGCTGTATTGCTCTCGACAACCGTCGCGGCTCTTACATCGCGACAGAGTATTTGATTAAAAACGGCCACAAACACATTGGCTACATCTGCTCGAGTCACGATATTGAAGATGCTCACGACCGCTTAGGTGGCTATTTGGATGCATTGAAAGATCACGGTATTGAATCAAACGATGAGTATATCGAATATGGTGAACCTGACGAGCTAGGCGGTGAGCAAGCCATGGTTAACTTAATGGCAAAAAACACAGATATCACTGCCATTGCAACGTATAACGATTACATGGCAGCAGGCTGTTTGGCGTTATTACAAGAAAATGGCGTTCGTATTCCAGAAGATATGTCAGTTATTGGTTTTGATGACGGCCACATTGCTCGCTTCATTTACCCTAGATTGACCACCATTCGTTATCCAATCCAAGTTATGGCTAACCAAGCGGTTAAGCTCTCTCTGCAACTCGCAAGTGACGAACCAAAAGAGCACCCGGAACATAAGCTATTTATGCCAATTTTGGTGCGCAGAGCCTCTGTTCGAAACATTAATTGAAAAAGCTCAGGTTCATAAAGACTAAGTCATTTCGTTCCTCGACACTTTTTACAACGAAGAAAATAGGATTGATTCGATGAGTTATCATTGAGTTAATCTTATTTTTCATTCCCCGCAAATACCCACCTATACTTAACCTGATCCATCTTAATCAAACGGTTACCCGTTGATTTTTTCACCAAGTGTCTAAATCCCTAGTGATCCTTGGTTGTTATTAGGTGAGCAAAGCAGGATAATATCGGGATCGGAATCTCAAGAATTAATCCATTATGACCGAATACCTTTTGTTGTTGGTTGGCACAGTGCTGGTCAATAACTTTGTGCTAGTGAAGTTTTTAGGACTATGTCCATTTATGGGAGTCTCCAAGAAACTGGAGACTGCGATTGGCATGGGCCTCGCGACGACTTTCGTTCTAACGTTAGCGTCGGTCTCTGCATACCTAGTAGAAACCTACATCCTTACCCCTCTGGGTATTGAATACCTGCGTACCATGAGTTTCATCTTGGTTATCGCGGTGGTTGTTCAATTTACGGAAATGGTCGTTCACAAAACCAGCCCGACTCTTTATCGCCTGCTGGGTATCTTCCTACCTCTTATCACCACCAACTGTGCGGTATTAGGTGTGGCACTTCTGAACATCAATGAAAACCACAACTTCATTCAGTCGATCATCTATGGTTTCGGCGCAGCGGTTGGTTTCTCTCTTGTATTGATCCTATTTGCTGCAATGCGTGAACGTATTGCGGTTGCTGATGTTCCAATGCCATTCAAAGGCGCATCGATTGCGATGATCACAGCAGGCCTAATGTCTCTGGCATTTATGGGCTTTACTGGGTTGGTGAAATAAGCATGAGTACCATTTTAATTGCGATCATTGCGCTAGCCGTTTTAGCCGCTGTTTTTGGCGCTATTTTGGGCTTTGCTTCTATCCGTTTTAAAGTTGAAGCCGATCCTATCGTTGATCAAATCGACACCATTTTACCGCAAACTCAATGTGGTCAGTGTGGCTACCCTGGCTGTCGCCCATACGCAGAGGCGATCGCTAACGGAGATAAGATCAACAAATGTCCTCCGGGCGGCCAAGCAACCATTGAGAAGCTAGCAGATTTAATGGGCGTAGAAGTTGAAGACTCCGCTCATGACTTAGATAACAAAGTAAAAACCGTTGCCTTCATTCATGAAGATATGTGTATCGGCTGTACCAAGTGTATTCAAGCCTGCCCTGTTGACGCCATTGTTGGTGGTACCAAGGCACTGCACACAGTAATCAAAGATGAATGTACAGGTTGTGATCTATGTGTCGCACCGTGCCCTACTGACTGTATCGAAATGATTCCAGTGGCAACAACGACTGAAAATTGGAAATGGCAGATGAACATCATTCCTGTTACTGATATCACTAACCAAGCAACTGATGCGACCGCGTCAGAGCCTAAAGCATAGGGTTAGTATGATCTCTTTAATTGAACAAATTCGCACGGGCTCTATTTGGAACTTCCCAGGCGGTGTGCACCCTGCTGAAAACAAGAAACAGTCGAATACTACTGATATCGTGCATGCAAGGCTTCCTGAAGAAATCGTTCTTCCGGTGAAACAGCACATCGGTAAGCCGGGTAACCTATTGGTTGCTGCTGGCGACACTGTGTTAAAAGGTCAGCAACTTACGGCCTTAGATACAGGTTTTACGTTACCTGTACACGCACCAACATCGGGTGTGATTACCGCTATCGAACCTCGAACCACCGCTCACCCTTCAGGCTTGAGCGAAATGTGCGTGGTTATTAAACCTGATGGCTTAGACACTTGGATTGAAAAAAATCCAGTTGAAGATTTTTCGACAAAGACTTCTGACGAACTGCTTGATGTGATTCGCCAAGCTGGCATTTCAGGCATGGGCGGCGCAGGCTTCCCTACGGCTAAGAAGCTTCAATCCGGCTTAGGTCGTACCGACATTTTGATCGTCAATGCTGCGGAATGTGAACCTTACATCACCTCTGATGACAAGTTGCTTCAAGAACATGCCGACGAAGTATTAAAAGGCATCGAAGTGGTTGAACACATTCTTCAACCAAAGCTGACGGTTATCGGCATTGAAGACAACAAACCAGACGCGATAAAAGCACTTGAGATTGCAGCAAAAGACAAAGATATCGTCATTCGTGTTATCCCAACTAAATACCCTTCTGGTGGTGAGAAGCAACTTATCAAGATCCTCACCAACAAAGAGGTTCCAGCTGGCGGCATTCCTGCAGACATTGGTGTTTTGGTTCAGAACGTCGGCTCTCTTTACTCGATTAAGCGAGCGGTAATTGACGGCGAACCCGTGGTTAACCGCGTGGTGACTTTAACTGGTAAAACCTTTAAGCAACCTCGTAACGTTTGGGCGCTATTAGGCACACCAGTACATGAGTTACTTGAAGAGTTTGGCTACAAAGCAGATAAAAAACTGCCGCGTTTAATTTTGGGCGGCCCGATGATGGGCTTTACCTTGCCGCATGCCAATGTGCCAATCACCAAAACGTCGAACTGTATTTTAGCGCCAACGCGTCGTGAGATCTCACCAAGCACTTACGAAATGGAATGTATTCGTTGCAGCGCATGTGCTGAAGCTTGTCCTGCATCTCTACTTCCTCAACAACTGCAATGGCATGCGAAAGCCAACGAGTTGGATAAGTGTGAAGAGCTGAATATTAAAGACTGTATTGAATGTGGTGCTTGTGCGTTTGTCTGCCCAAGTGAAATCCCTCTTGTTCAGTACTATCGCCAAGCGAAAGCCGAAATCAAAACAAGAAAAGATGAAGCGACAGCTGCAGAGCGCGCCAAGATTCGTTTCGAAGAGAAAAACGCTCGTATGGAGCGTGACAAAGCAGAACGTGAAAACCGCTTCAAGAAAGCTGCTGACAACCGTCGTAAAGATATGAAATCAGCCGATGGTGATGATGCGATTGCAGCTGCGATTGCTCGCGTTAAAGCTCAAAAAACAACAGTAGACCAAACACCTAATGCAGAACCAGCAGTGAAACCTGCGGTAGCCGCTGCGATTGCTAAGGCAAAAGCGAAACAAGCTGCAGCTCAAAAAGCAAACGACGCCGGACCTGATAACTCTGAAATGTCTAAGTTACGAGAAGAGCGTAAGAGACAAGCTAGAGAACGTAAGGCACAACAAGCTGCAACGGATAATCCAGCAGAGAACTCTGGAGATACTAAGAAAGATGCTGTCGCTGCGGCTATTGCTCGCGCTAAAGCAAAGAAAGCTCAACAAGCGGAATCAGCGTCTGAAGCTTCAGCTGAAAGTACTGGCGATGCCAAGAAAGATGCTGTCGCTGCGGCCATTGCTCGTGCTAAAGCGAAGAAGGCTCAGCAGGCGGAATCAACATCTGACGCTCCAGCTGAAAGTACTGGCGACGCTAAGAAAGATGCTGCAGCTATCGCTCGCGCTAAAGCGAAGAAAGCACAACAAGCAGAATCAGCTGCTCAAACCGAAAGTGAAGCTCCAGCTAAAAGCTCTGGCGATGCCAAG
>NZ_JBFRJM010000011.1:60941-61184 GCF_041468865.1 Vibrio sp. 10N.286.52.C3
TCTGGCGATGCCAAGAAAGACGCAGTCGCTGCGGCTATTGCTCGTGCTAAAGCCAAGAAAGCTCAACAAGCAGAATCAGCTACTCAAACCGAAAGTGAAGCACCGGTTAAAAGTTCTGGCGATGCTAAGAAAGATGCTGTCGCTGCGGCCATTGCTCGCGCTAAAGCCAAGAAAGCTCAACAAGCGGAGTCAGCTACTCTAACCGAAAGTGAAGCTCCGGTTGAAAGCTCTGGCGATGCCAAG